>JAFGMS010000112.1 GCA_016927375.1 Anaerolineae bacterium | reverse complement strand
GAATGGGCAGGAGAGGCTCCTTGTGCTTCCAAACGAAGGATCGACGAAGGATCGACGGATCTGGAACGAAGAGCGCCTCTTTGAGCACAGTAACATTGAGAGGTTACTAAAGTTGACATTGTCGAATTACTCACTCAATATGGCACTAAACGTATGTGCGTGCTCAGCGTAACAGGTGGATTCCCGCTTTCGCGGGAATGACAGCGCCGAGAAAGGGTAAGACACCGAATATGACGCGTTCTGCAAATAACTTGGCTCATTTCACATAACGGTGAACCACCCCTAAATATGTATTTCTACGGAATGTATTACATGCTGCAACCCTACATTGGTTCTCTGGCCATGCGCAGTTCGTAGGTTTATCGGCAGGTTCACGTATGGTGTTCGTGTGGCAGTGTGTCTTGCCTGCTGATAGACTCCTTCGGAGTGTGGAGATGGGATTTAATGAGGGGCATAGCTTGCTAAAACATCTTTTTCGTGCGGTAGGTAACTTGCTAAAACTCTTCCTGGTCGTGCTGGTGACGGCTGTTCTGATCACCATTGGCTTACGGGCGATTGTGGCACTCGTCTACCGGGGCAGTACTTATACGGTTGATATAGTACCCAGTCACCGGGTGGCGATCATCTTTGGCGCACGTGTTTATCCCAATGAGCGGCCCAGTGTCATGCTGGCAGATCGGGTTGCCACTGGCGTTGACCTGTACCAGACGGGCAAGGCCGATGTACTGTTGATGACCGGCGATAATAGTATCATTGAGTATAATGAGCCGGACACGATGAAAAGCTATGCAATGAAGCTGGGTGTACCGGAAGAAGCCATTGTTGTAGATTATGCCGGGCGACGCACTTATGACAGCTGCTATCGCGCCCGGCATATCTTCGAGGTAAGTGAAGCTATCTTGGTCACCCAGAACTTCCACCTTGATCGGGCGCTGCTGCTGTGTAACGCGCTTGGCGTGAAGGCGGTGGGAGTATGGGCTGATTATCAGCGCTCTACAGGTTATTCACGGACTTCGCTGAGCTACAGCCGTCTGCGTGAGTTCCCGGCGACTCTGGCTGCGGTATTCGATCTGATCCGCCGCCCGACTCCTATCCTGGGGGAACCCCTACCTATCTTTCCTCATGAGTAGACTTTGCCAGCCGCCACCCGGCAGGCAGTAAGATCATTGCCAGTACCAATTTGAGTGTGTCGCCAACAATAAATGGATATAGTCCCATGGCCAGGGCCTTGTCACCACCTATCAACGCAGCCAGCCATGGGATGCCGATGAGGTAAATCGCAGTATTGCCTATCAGCATGGCTGATGCGGTGGTGATGGGGTGGCGATCCCAGCCGTGCTCGGCCAGCCAGCCGACGACAAAGGCTGCCACAACAAACCCGATCCTGTAACCGACGGTCGCTATACCCCCAGCGAAGACCGGTAAGCCCATCGCACCCTCGGCCAGATAAGCCAGCATGGCCAGCGAGCCTCGTCGGCTGCCCAGCGTGGCGCCAACCAGCAGAACCGCGAGGGTCTGTGCAGTAACCGGCACGGGACTGATGCCTATCTGAATCCTGATCTGCGAGAGCAACGCCACGAACAGCGCTCCGCCTACGATTAGCAAAGTATCATAGGCTGTCTGCTGTGCTTTCCTGGACGGACGGAGTAAATCGGCAAAAGTGGGTTGAAGCATGGTTTCCTTCTCCTGTTTGATTGTTCCAATAGTTGAACACCCACTTTGACCAAAAGACACGCGACATATTGGGTGGACTTCGGAGGTCTTGGCGTAAGTGCGTCAATAGCGCTCGATGTAGTCTCGCAGTTGTGGAAACAGCTCGGTAGGGATGCGTACTGCCAGCGAGGACTCTGTTCCGTTTATGCCGGATACTGCAACCACCGGGTCATCGCGCTCTTGCTGCTTTGTGACATTCCAGGTAGCCAGTCTCTTCCAGGATGTGTTGGGAGGGGAACCTGTGCACTGATAGAGCGTGAAGGTTGAGGTTAGCTCAATGCCTTCCAGGTGGACAATGACGTCCAGATTGTAGGTGGCCTGATCGCGCTGAAGGAACTCAGAGAGAGTTTTCGAAAGGCTCTGGGCCAGTACCTCGATGCGGGGCACCAGCTTATCTGTCGATTCGCCCATCCAGTGAGCTAGAATGATGCTCTGCAGGTCTGCCGGCAGCTGTCCTTTGATCGTTTGCTTACGCCGCTCTTGCCCTGATGCAGGATCGGCAGCAGTAAGCTCCAGATGGGTAATGTGCATCGCTTTCATTTCGATCTCGTTCTCTACCTCGCAATAACGTTGCGATGGTTGGCAGTCATCAGGTGGATGGCCTTGTTTGGCTTGCTTCTCCCATTGCCTGCGCTCGTTGGCTTTGACCGATGAACGGATGAGCAGCCCGCTGCCACCCAGAACCGCAATGCCAACTACTCCCACGATGCCCACAACGAGAATCAGTATGAGCGTGTTGTCATCCTCATCTGGGCGGGGCTCAGGGTCTGGCCCCGAACCAGGTTCTGGCTCAGGTTCTGGAGGAACCTCAATGCCTCTGATGACAAAGTTGTTGTTCCTCCGGTTGCTTTCGGGTGCTGTCTCATCGGGGTCAAGCTCAATGATGAAGCTGCGGGTTGTGTTCCACCAAGAGTCAGGCCCTTCGATTTGTACTTCCGTACCACGGCTTTCTCCAGGGTTGATACCATCGACGGTGGTTGTGCCGGAGGCCTGTTGGCTTTCATCGCGGATGAGCAATATGGTTGGGGGTGATGGACTCTCGCCTTCATTGGCGATCTCGACGTGGAATATAATGCTCACGCTGCCTTGCATGAAATCTACAGGGTAGGCATCGACGACGAGCAAATCGCACTCGCCTCCAGGTTCCTGGTTGACCGGCTCAATGCTTATCTTAGCTATCTTGCTTACAGGCCCACGAAGTACCTTGGAATTTGATGGCGCCTCAGCCTGGGCATGAATGAGTGATGTGCTGGAGAGGATGATCCCCAAAATCAAGAGAAGTGAGAGCCCAGGCATACGACTAAACAGGCCTTGTTGATAATGCATCGTTATCCCCCAAGGTAGATTGATGTTGTTCATCTGATGGTTGGACGCCAAAGAGTGCGCACATAAACAAATCGGAGGTGAGATTGGACATCCTGTCACGGAACCTCACCCCGGAATGTTGCCTTGTCCGCTGCGCCATCGTGGACGCTACGTGCAAATCGACCAACCTGACGTAGGCCGGTGTGGGTAGCCCATATCAGCTTTGGCAGGTGGTTTGATGGGACTATACAAGAGCAATAGTGTACTCTTTTACGAATCCAGTACCGGCAAATACATATATGGGATACTGGAACCGATATCGATGGCGCTTACCCAGCCGACTATACCATCGTATGTGGCGATCTTGAGACGCGTCATTGATTCGTTCCGTCCGGCCAGCATGAATCGGCTCCCAGATGGCATGGTGGTGACCACAGCCGATGCTCGATCGAGACCCTCTGTGACAGGCATCGTTATCGGGATAGCGATACCCGTTCCATAGTAGGGTATCACACCACCCGGCGGCGATGTCTCTGCTGTGTCGCCCTCTATAGGGAAGGTTGAGATAGGCATGGCGCTGGCTATATAGCCGGTGTTAATCCAACCGACATAAGTGTCGAGTGCTCGGACACGTACCCATTTCAAGTTGGAGCTCCGGCCCAACAGCGATACTTTATCGCCCTGCGTTATGGTAAAGACGATGGGGTAGTTGATCCCCGGTCCGGTGCGTATATTGAGGCGCCCTGTGGTGATGGTAGCATATGGAATAGCCGAACTGGTGGCTACAGGCAGATCGGACAGCTTGTAGCTGGTCACAATGTGCAGTGTTGTTATCCAGCCTACCAAGCCGTCAGCTGTCTGGATCTGCACCCATGCGGCATACTGATCGCGAGCCAGAAGCGTGACTCTGTCGAAATGCCACACTGTTCCAATGGGTAGATAGCATGCACCAGGACCTTCGCGGACATTAAGCGCGCCTGTATTAACCATGGCTGTCGGTTGCTCGGTCTGAACTTGCGCATAGGCGAACGAAGAAAGAGCGAATAACAAACCAATAACTGCGATTGAGGCAAAGAAAGTGGGTCGATTTAATGAACGGATAGAGAGCTTTTTGCTCATGAGCTTTTGTCCTCCCTCATCTTACGTGTTTCCCATCATCCGGCAGCCAGACAGTATGGAACAGAGCCCATACTGTCCTAAGTATAGTCGAAGATGTCGGTGGTGTGAAGTACGATAGAGGATGACGCTGCTGAGGGATACAATGATGCCGTATGTGGCTCGTTCATTCTCCGGATCGCTACAGCAATTTCCGGCGGCAAATCTCCAGAGCGGAACTGCTGGGATCACTAAAGCGTAAGGCGTTCTCGCCGAGTGTATACCTTTGCGGTATTATCGCTGTGCTTCTGATTCCTGATTCGCAGTAAGGAGTTGACTTATCCTATGAGTGCCAATGCTGGAACCTGGTTTTACCGTGAGCCGGAAAATCAGCCTTTCATGATCACCGAGCGGCTAAATGGAAACTTCTGGCAAGAAGGTATTGTTGGGGTGTACTGGCGTTGTGTTCGGGCTGAGGTGCCATTTTGCGCGCAGGGGTTCTTTAGCAACAACATCCTGGAGATGGAATGGGTTCCCGGTGAATGGCTGGCGCTCAAGGCTCCTCCAGATTTAGATATGTCTTCGCTGGTTGCATCGATTTCGACGCGGATATTGGCTATGCAAGCCTCACTGTCTTACGTTGATGCACAGGACAGGCAGGTCTTCGAGTGGCATGTTGATAGCGGTGAGAAACGTTGGCAGGAAATCCAGGGCAGGGCGGGTTTTAACAAGCTGCGCCGCTTGGCACAGTAACTCTCTTCTCTAGAGAGTGTTTGTTAGATCGGAACATCATCATCTGGAATTATCTTCGAGGAATACAACATGAAGCTGAGCCGAGCTGTGACGATTTTTGCGGGCGCTGTATTGGGGACTTTTGCCGCTGTCTGGTTGGTACGTCATCGCCGCGCGCCCGCTGTACAGGTTGGGAAGAATGGCGAATCCATTGACTGGATCGAGTTGAAGTAAGACGGCACCTCTTTTGTAATCGATCTGGCGCGTGACCTTATTGGCTGTGTGCTGAGGGACACCAGAAAAGCGCGGTAAGGCTGCCGCGCTTCAACTTTTGCCGTTCTTTCGTATGGAAATGATCAGGGCTGGGGTTGTCTCTGCCCTGGGCGTCCACAATTAACCATCCATGGCTTCTTTCAGCTTATCGATGTTCTCCTGTACTACCTCTGCACGAGGGTCCTCCAATACATCGAGGATTTTGTAGCTCTGCCCATAGTAGTCGAGGGCCAGGGTGAGTGCACCGGTCTTCTCATAAAGCAGCGCGATGTTATTGAGCGTCGATGCCTGCCCCTGGCGGTCACCAAGTCTTTCTTTGAGGGACAGGCTGCGTTTGAAATGAGACAGTGCTCGCTCTGTGTCGCCCTGATTCAGGTAGACAATCCCCAGGTTGTTGAGTGCCTGTGACTGACCGCCTTCCTCGCCAAGGTTGGAATAGATTGCCAGACTGCGATGGTAAGCCTGTAGGGCCTCTTCATCTTTACCGAGGTTCTCATGCACGGCGCCGATGTTAAGCTCAGTGCGGGCCTGGCCGAGCCGGTCGTTGAGCACACTGTACATGTCCAGCACACGCTGGAAGGTGTTGAGAGCCTCATCCCATCGCTGCTGCCAATAGAGTGCCCCGGCAATATTGTTGAGCGCGTTGGCCATTTCCGATTTCTCTCCCAATGTCTCGCGGATAGTCATACTGCGCTCGTAGTAACCTTGCGCTTCGAGATATTTGCCCTCGCGCTCGCAGATGGCCCCGATGTTGTTGAGGGCGATGGCTTCTCCGTTAGGATCGCCCAGCGACTTGCTGATTTCCAAACTGCGCTCAAAGGCATGACGTGCCTCATCGAGATTGCCCAGAACGGTATAGGCATACCCCAGATCGCTCTGGGCGCTGTGCTCCCGGGCCAGGTTTTGGGACTGTTTTGCGGATTCGGTCACCATTTTTGCTAGCGAGATTAAGTTTGCCCACAGTCCGCGCTGCTCAAAATAAGCGATTAAGGCGTCGGCGAACTGGCTGGCTGTCTCTGTGCCGCGTTCACTGACCTGTTTGAAGATGGCCATGATCTGCCCGATCTGGGTATCGATCTCGACGCTGGCCGCGCTGGCCTGCTCAACCAGTGAAATGTAGTAGTCCTTGACATGGCTGGAGGCTTCGGCCAGCGCCACTGGTGTAGCTGCTTTGCGCAGGTGCTCACGCAGAGCGAGATGGAGGGCGTAATACTCGCCAGGCAGACGCTGCACCAGGGCAGCTTCAACTAACATGCTTAAGATGCTGCTGGCCTCGGTGGAGGGAACATCCCAACAGGCGGCCGCCGCATCAATCGAAAAGGGAGACCCCATCCCGGCGGCGAAGACACCCAACAGCGCCGAGCGCTGCAATTGGGCTCCGCCGAAGCGTGACAGCACCAGGTTGATGATCAAACCAAGCGCGTTATCCTGCGTGTCGGGATCGTCCGGGTTGAGGGACGAGATCGGTCCCTGATCGTCACGGAGAACCTCCAGCAGACGCAGCCAGGTGATCCCCTGACGTGCCTGTGCTCCGACCAGCGCCAGCGGCAGCGCGCGATGTCCCAGGCGTTTGATGATCTCCTTGACTGTGGGAAGGTAGATGTCGGGGAGGATACCCGCCCATTCGGTGATCAGGGCCAGTGCTTCATCCTCACTCATCTTGCCTACGGAGTATCGACGCGTCTTGAGGGCATAGGTGATCTCGTCAGCTTTGTCAGTGGTGATCACCCGTGCACAATTTGGCCCACCAACGTTAAGCGCCTTGACCTGCTCGATATCGGTTACATCATCGATGATGAGGAGACACTGGAGATCGTTGAGTATCGCTCGTAATGCTGAGGCACGGCTGGTTGCATCGGGTAAATGGCTCAGGGGGGTTCCCAGCTCGGTGCCCCACAGCGCCTGGGCATGCTGAGGATCGGCATCTTCTCCTAGCGAGACCCACAACACGCCGTCGGGGAATGCAGCCAGGACTTCCGCGTCATGGGCCAGAGCTGTGGCCAGGGCTGTCTTGCCTGTACCACTCGGCCCATGCATAGTGATCGGTGCAAGTGACGTGTTGGGGCGTGTCAGCAACAGCTTCTTGATTGCCAACAACTCGACACGCGGCACGAAGTGCGGCGGCAGCTCAGGGGCCTGGTATGGCACGTTGGATTCAGGCGGCCGGGATATGAACCTGAAGGTCATATCCTCGGCAGAGGCTGCTTGGGGGAGGGGCTCTGGCGCCGAGTTAGTGATGCCGGGTTCTTCTGATGACATTTCCGTTGTCCTCATGCCATTGTGCAGCCAGCGTGGGTTTTAGCCCGCTGGCCGAAGATCTTTAGCCATGTGCACCCCAGTATAACATAAGCAACTCGAGTGTGCTTACAAGAGGGAGAGCGCAAAATGCATCCCGCTTTGGGTATATGGAAGTCAGAATAGGCTGCCATACAACCTGCTGCTGTCAGGTATTGGCTCTGAAGCAGTAGATGCCGGTTTGACTGCTGCGGACGTTGGGGAGCTTGACTCGCACCGAGTCAAAGAAGCAGCGCACTGCGTCTTTGATGTGACATACTGTGCCAAAGAAACGGTGTTCGGCCGGCACGTTTATGCTCTTGGTGGAAATCCAGAGGCAGCTCAGTTGAACGGTATCAGCATCAAGAACATAACTTATCTGGTGTTTGGCTCGATGGGGATACTTTCGGCTTTAGCGGGCATTTTGTACGCGTCCCGCTTCAAGTCTGCCACAACGACAGCGGGAACCCTGTTTGAGCCGGACGCTATCGCGGCGGCCTTCGTTGGAGGTGTATCGCCGGCCGGAGGTATTGGCAAGGTTGTCGGATCAATCATTGGCGCATTTGTGATGATGTCACTGACCAACGGTATGAATTTGATGGGCATCGATATATCTATCCAATACATTGTCAAAGCCATTGTGCTCGCAGCTGCTGTTATCTTTGACGTGGCGACTCGCAGCCGAGGTCAGTAAATGTCAGCAAGTTAAGTGCCTTGCTACGATCCCGAAGGGAGATATTCGCCCGGGATATGTTGGTGCTCTAGTGTAATAAGCGTTGCGAGGTGTGTTGAGATCTCAGTGTTGTGTGAGTCTCTACGCGCCTCGCAACAGTGTTTTCTTCGAAATTTATATCAGGGAAGAAGATTGGGGGGCGTTGTGCCTCGAAAAGTCGGCCCGCCTGATGGCTGCTCTATATCTCCCAAATATCTGGCAATGTCACAAAGTGGTTACAATAGGATCTGATTAGCGCTCTTTTGGTTGACACCTGGAATATTCTACCCTACGATGAACCCATAACTTGGTTTTTGTAGTCTCAAAACAGGAGATTGTGTAATGATCATAAATACGCCATGCTACCGTCGTGTAGCGTCTATTGTTGTTTTTCTTCTAGTGGCGGCTATCTTGGCCTGTAGCAGTAGTGGTATTGGTGCATCGCCAACAGAGACTCCACAACCAACGGATACACCTGCACCGACAGCCACCGAAACACCAGTCCCTCCACCTACGGCTACGCCCACACCGGAGAGTCATGCTATCACGGCCGAGAATGTCGAGGACCTAAGGGAGTCGAGAACGATCACTACCAATGAGGTTGGTTCTTGGGTATCGGCGGTTGCTTTCAGCCCTGTTGACCACCAGGTGTCTACTTTTGGTTATGATAAGATGGTGCGTGTTTGGGATGCCGATTCAGGGGATATGGTCCGCCAGATGGGACCGCATGGTAACTGGGGACTTGGGCTGGGTTACTCACCAGATGGAAAGTTGTTGGCCGCTGGTGGTGGTGCGGCAGATATTATCATCTGGGATCCCAAAGATGGAAAGAAGCGTGGCAACTCCAGCGCGGGTGGCAATCAAATCTATGATCTGGCCTGGTCGCCCGATGGTGACCGGTTCGCGGCGGTGAGTGTAAGAAGCAGTCGTGTGTTTGTGTTCTCAAGTAGTGGCAGTCTTGAGCAAGAGATTCCAACCGGGTCGGGCTGGCTTTGGACGGTTGCTTATTCTGAGGAATATCTTGCTGCTGCCAACGATACAACTCTCATGATTCACGTCTATGATGCTGATGGCTTTGGCTCGGTGATAGAGTTGAGCCATCCTCATGTCGCCGGCGCTCTGGACTTCTCACCGGATGGCTCGCTGCTTGCTGCCTGTCACCGTGACGGCACGGTCAACGTATGGGATACCAGCGATTGGTCATTGGTGAAATCGTGGATGGCGCATCCCAAAAAGGGCTATGCTAGGGGCTGCAAAGCTGGCGCTTTCTCGCTCGATGGTGATGTGTATTTCTCAGGTGGGGATGAGGGTGCAATGTATGCCTGGGATCCACAGACGGGCGAGATGCTGAATTCATTCGAGTTTGACGTCATGGTTTGGTCGCTCAGCATGTCTGGGGACGGCGAGATGATTGCAGCTGGTTTGGATAATGGGGTATTGCATATTTTGAGTTTGCCAGAGGACTGAAAAGGGTGAGCAGGTAAAGACAGGCTGAAACAAAGCATAAGTAAAGTGGAAGCCCATGACGCTCTTTTCGTGTCATGGGCTTCTTTGCCGATAAGTAACTTTTAAGTCCCTGTGGTCGCACCGGAACATGTTTTCTGTGTAAGCTCTAAAACAGCTGCAGAGGTCCAGTCGCCTTAACGATCTTCTGTTGATAATTGGTGACCATATCGAGCAGACTACCATGTAGCTGCTGCCATTCTTTGCTCTCAAGAATGCGCTGCATCGAGTCCAGATCTTCAGTGATACCGCCCGTGAGTACCTGTGGGCAGTTTCCATAAATGGTAAACCAGGCTTCTGTGGGTTGTAGTCCCAGTCGGGTGATCCCAGGTACCCACTCGCGAACGACGAATTCGAAGTATTCAGCATCTCTCCCTGGCTTGATATCCCAGCTCATCAGGAGTTTCACCATCGCGGATTTCTCTCCTCGTGATTACCTGCCTGATCGACCTTTAATCGTTAATGTTCGTAACGTAACACAACCACTTGCGTCTCATTTAGTGAGCTTCCTGATGATACCTTAAACGATTCTGCCGGCTCAAGATCTTGGAGTCCCATCTCTTTGAGGAATTTATCTAGCGGCTCTGGGGCACGGTTGCAGGCCGGGGTGCGATAGTGCATGGGGATCACGACCCCTGGCTCGATCAGGCTGATTACTTCAGCGGCCTGCCCCGGGAGCAGCGCATTACCACCTCCCACCGGAATGAGCAGTACATCAATCGGCCCAAAAGCCTCAATCTGCGATTGTTCGGGGACATAATCCAGGTCGCCCAGATGACAGACGGTCAGCAAGCCAAAATCATAGATGAATATGATGTTTGGTTGGGTGAGCTCTTCCTTCTGGAGATTATAAGTTGCTACACCTGTGATAAACACCCCGCCGATTTCGTACTCGCCAGGACGTTCCAGGATGTGATCAACTCCCTTGATGTTATCCAGCGAGCTGTGGCTGGGAGCCTGATGGCTAATCGTAACAATATCGGCCTTTAGGCGAATTGGCTCGTAGCCAGTATTGTCGTCAAAGGGATCGGTAACAATGCTGGCAACACCGCGCTCGACCATACGAAAGCAACTGTGCCCGTACCAAGTAATCTCCATATTGTAGTGTTTACTCCGTTTTTCGTGGATAGAAATCTAGTACAGTTGAGCATAAGTTCGCCCCCAGTTCCAGGCGGTCTTCCCAACGGGACAAAGCACTATGCGTTGTGCTATCTCACTGTATACGACTTTCCGCCGCAAAGTACTAGAGGCCATTATACCGTATGGAATATGGGACTGCCAGACGAGCAGAATATTAGTGCTTGAAATGAAGGGATGCCCTGCTAGATGTAGTGATCCTTCACATTGGACTTTGGACAAACGGTCATAACTCAGCAAAAGGAGAGCAAGAGAAAAAACCGACAAAGATAAGATTTGGGATGGTTCATTGGGTTGTGATAAAGGACGAGATATTTGTGGTAGTTAGGAAGACGCGAGATGTCTTCATGTTCATTGTGTAG
>JAFGMS010000111.1 GCA_016927375.1 Anaerolineae bacterium | reverse complement strand
CGGGGAGGCGTCTAAGCGTCGTCCAAGCATCCTCCTTCCATCTTCCTTCCATCCTCCTAGATTTACGTATAAATTCGTCAACTTGATACTACAGGAATTTCCTTTTTTGTGCGCACGAGCAAACATTTGAGAAGCAACATTTTAGAAAGGGGAGTTGGGGTAG
Source organism: Anaerolineae bacterium (assembly GCA_016927375.1). GTDB lineage: Bacteria > Chloroflexota > Anaerolineae > Aggregatilineales > UBA3940 > JAFGMS01. The sequence continues at coordinate 6,569 of JAFGMS010000111.1, read as the reverse complement.
AGAGCACGGATTAAAATCCGCAAAATACGGTTACGGGTGAATATCGACGGATGGATACCCATCCGTAACCAGCGCAGGCGGGAGGCGGTTGTGCTGTTCCCCAATCCCCAACCCCTGACCCCTAACCCCCGTTTTTTAACTTGTGTTCGCATGTGTATCGACTCAACATATGCAGAGCTTAAAATGGTTGCCCTACTTGTTCATTTGCCTCTCGCCAAAATGGAAAAGCCTCGCATCAGAGACGAGCTATGAGACTACTACGCCAATTTGATGTACAATTCCTGGTGGGGAGCCTGTTGTGTGCCAGTCTTGACATCTTCACCTTGGCCGGTCCGGCTACAACAGGTACGGGCTACGGAGGCTGAATGAGCAGCTCATACCATCTCATCGATGTTTCACACACTGTCCAACATGGCTTGGTAACCTACAAGGGGCTGCCGGCCCCGATCATTCGTGATTATCTCAGCCGTGAGGCCTCACGCGTTTACTACGCACCTGGCACGGAATTCCACATCGGGCAGATCGGGATGGTTGCCAGCACAGGCACCTATGTCGATTCTCCTTTCCATCGATTTGCCGATGGCAAAGACGTCGCAGAGCTGTCACTCGAATCATTAGCCAATCTGGATGGCGTGGTGATCCGCTGGGGGCGGATCCGCGGTCGGGCGATTGGCCCATCTGCCTTCCGAGACATTGATATCACCGGCAAGGCTGTACTGGTGCAAACCGGGTGGTCGGTATACTTTGGTACCGAGAAGTACTTCGAGGATCATCCCTTCCTGACCAGCGATGCAGCAGAACACCTCCGCGATGCAGGCGCCGTCCTTGTCGGGATCGACTCGCTTAACATCGATGATACAACCGACGGGACACGCCCTGTCCATACCATCTTGCTGGGCAGCGGCATTCCTATCGTCGAGCACCTGACCAACCTGAATGCGCTTCCTGTGCAGGGTTTTCGCTTCTTTGCCGTCCCAGTAAAGGTAAAAGCATTTGGTACATTCCCAGTCCGGGCTTTTGGGCTTGTAGAGGAATGATAGAGTTTCTACGATAGTAGACATTATCACGATTAAATTCTCCAAGCGGGAAAAGAGCCATATTCTGAGTATTACTACGCTTCAGCAAAATAAACCGTGATAATGTCTGGTGTTTAGTAACGGGCAATCAGCTCGACCTGGCACACGCTCGACTAAATGGTCACGAAAGAGTATGTAGAAGAGAAAGGTTTTATCGAGCAGCATGATCAAGCCACGACATTCAAAAAGTATCGAGTGCCTAAACGCTGTTAATCCCACTTTCGCGGGAATCTACTCGTCACACATAGATTGTCGATGTGCAAAGTCAAGATCGGAGCACATACAGCAACCAATTGACCCTGATTTCCTACTATCGAAAAGCGTCTAACCGTGTAAAATATGTGTATCCATCTTAAAGTACTTGGCCTGCCCTCAACCTGTATCATGAAGTATTGAGCATCGAATGAGGCGTGACGAGTGGTACAATAGGCTTTAACATAAGCTTGAAATCAAGAGACTACTCATTGGCAATGGAAGACTCAGTGCTTCATATGTATTTGTAATTTGCACATTACTCATAACCACAGGGGACAGCGTTGTATGGTTGAGCAGTTACGAGGGATCCTCAAGGGGGAGAATGACGGCATATGACAGAAGAACTACAAAAGGCGGTTGAGTTGCTCCGGGACGGCGATATATTGGCCGCCAGAAGGCTCCTTTCCGATATTGTCAAGGTTGACCCCAACAATGAACAAGCGTGGCTATGGCTCTCAAGCGCTGTCACAGACGAAGAGCGGCGTCGTGAGTGCCTGGAGCGTGTCCTGCGGATCAATCCGGGGAATCAGGCCGCCCACCTGGCGCTGGTGGCTTTGAGCCAGCCTTCCGAGCTGCCACCAGATAAAAAGCCTCAGCTCAATCCTGAGCCCCAGCCTCCTGGCTTCGGCACGTTGCGAGATAGTGCTGCTGCAGCCTTTCGATCAGTCTCAAGGCATCGTAGGGAGAGTGCACCTGTGACAAATGAGATAAGCGACCCAGTTGAGGTTCCTCAAGCAGTTATAGCACCGGCTTCAAAGGCAATTAGTCCATCCAGGATATTGGGCAATGTGTGGATTAACCCGACCGGCCGGCCCGATAAGATCGTGATTTTGCACGACGACTCGCTGATCGTCTCCAACCCCGGCCGGCGAGCCTTACGCCGTTTCGAGTCTGATGTTACAGCAGGGATGCTGCATCTGGACTTGCTCGGTAAGGATATGTTGCTGATCCCTTACAACAGCATCACCAGAGTCATCGCTGATGAACGCAGGCCCCAGCTGATCGTCCGCTTTAGAGGCGGCCGGAGAATGCTTTCGGAGAATATCCGTTTTGCGGGCACAGGGCTTCGCGATGAGGTATTCCAGGCCATCAAAGATGATGCCGGCTCGAGATTTGACCTCATTCACGTCAAACAAGGTGGTTTCTGGCGCAGCATACCCTATGTTTTGATAGCCGGCTTGTTGAGCTACCTGACTTACGACGCCTATGTTATGACTCGGAAGATTGCCAATGGGTGGACGTTCGCGATACTCGAGAGCAGCCCACAGCTCAAAACAATAGCTGTCCAATTTGCTCAAAGCTATGGACCAATCTGTGTCGTCATTTTTGGCGCAATGCTGGTTCTGGCAACTTTGTTATGGGTCCTATTGCGCGCCTCCAAGCCTAGAGAGATGCCCGTGCTGAGAGCCCGGTAGTAACTCAGGGTGCTGGCTGGGTTGCATTCTCAACTGGATTTGCCGGCTGTACCTCGACCACCGAGAGGTTGTCGAATGCTGCCTCAAATCCACCATACTGTGCGCTCTCGCCGAACAACCCGACCAGTCCGGAGCTGTAGGTAATACCCTCTCGCTGACTTACCAAAGCACCATTGACCAGGAAATTTAGCCGGCCATTTGCAAGCTCAACGCGCAAATGGTTGGTTTGGTTCTCGGTAAGAATGGCGGGGGAAAGCTTATACCCACCGATCAAAGACTGCTCCTCGCCACAATTCTCCCGGCAGTAGCCCACATCATAGCGCCCATCGTCGGTGATGATGCAGTAAAAAAAGGAGCTCATATCACTGGACCCAAGCAGCAGCAAACCAAAGCCGCTTGCTTCTGGACCGCTGCTTAAACGCGCGTCGACTTCATAGATACCATCGCCAAAAGCGCGTGTTTGGTTGGTCCAGGCAACCATACGAGGTTGCTTGACAGTCAGAAGGTACTCCCCGCCCTCAATACGTCCGGCACTGTTCTCGCTGTCTCCGAGCAGCCAGTCACCGGGTTCGTCGAAGGCAGCAAAGTATGGCCCGACCGCCGTGATGACGATCACCGTTGGCCTGGGCGTCGGCGCTGGCGCGACTATAGGCATGTTGCAGGCAGACAGGCAGAGAGCCAGGGTGATCGTGGAGATGTAGGCAAGAAGAAACGCTGGTCTCATCTTAAATAACGTCCCATCGCTCAGGCCACCGGCACAATCGAGGCGCTTGTGGCATATTCGCCGCCAGATTTACATCGCGGGTCAACCCTCAAATAGTGCCATAAAATAAGCCATCAAACAACTGCCGCCTGCTTTGCCACATGGCGATTGCCATCCTTTACCTATCCATTTATACTGTGAGATATGCATGGTCCGGCCAGACTATCGATTATCCCCCCATTTAAGTCCAGCCTGCCGCCAGGAGGATTTGGCACATGATCCTATCACCCTATCTCTCCCATTATGAGCATTCATATGCATTGGTGATCGGCATCAACGCATACAAGAAACTCCCACCTTTACAATCCGCTGTTCATGACGCAAAGGCTGTCGCTCATACTTTGGCTGAAAAACTCGGCTTCGAGGTAACGCTGCTGCTTGATGCCAAGGCCACGCGTGATGCGATTCTCTCATATGTCAGCAGCACATTCTCCGATACACACCCTGATGACCGGGTGCTTATTTACTTCGCCGGGCATGGGATAACACGTCGAACAACCTCGGGTGATAACGTTGGCTTATTGATGCCTTATGGCGCCACCCCAAAGCAGTACCATCAGGCCATCGAGATGGATCATCTTATCGATCAGAGCAAATTTATCCCGGCTAAACACATCTTGTTCATACTGGACGCTTGCTTCAGTGGGCTGGCAATGACACGAGCCGGTGACACGAGCGGCTGCCTACTCCAGGACCTGATGACACGCCGCGCCGTGCAGGCCATCGCAGCCGGGCAGGAGGATCAGATGGTGGCCGATTTTAGTGGGCCGGGCGGCCATTCGATCTTCACCGGCCTGCTGCTGGAACGCCTGGGACAGCCCGGCGGTCTGCTGACCGGTAATGAGCTGGGACTATATCTACAGCGCCAGGTCGGCATACATACAAAGAGCCGCCAGACACCTCATTTTGGTCACCTGCTGGGCAGTCAGGGCGGTGATTTTGTCTTCTGGGCGGAGGAGGAAAGCAAGGAGCCATCTTCTGAACCTGAGCAGGTACAATCTCGAGATGCCGAAAGTGCTGTCACCACTAAACTGAGAGATTGGTGGCAAGTTGGGCTGCTCTTTCTGGCGCTTGTCACCAGCCTGGTGTTTAGCCTCCTCCTTAAAATCGAATATGACATATCCTATTCGGTTTTTATTGTCTCAGCGATTTTCTTGGGAGTGATGATCCTCGACTATGTCACACATCGTGACTGGCTGCCTGCGAGCTTGTGTGGCATTGGGGCAATCCTGTGGTTGATTGTTGGGATATACGACCCACTCGACATGTATGACCGCGGGTTTGAAACCGTAGATGGTGTGTTTCTCACGGCCCAGATCGTCACCGGTTTATTGCTTTTATGGTTGATTGTCAGGCAGTTCAGTGCCCGGAGACAGGCTGAGTAACACTTCCGTTTGTATGTCAGCTTGCTACGGCACAAGGTTGGAAAATCAATTGGGAGGGCCTAACCAAACAGACCAAATACCCTTGCTCCAATTGAGCGCAGCGATCCAGTCCGGCCCGGTCAGGTAGCAGACTTCCTCGCCGGCTGTGTCGCATTGGAAGATCGCGCTGTAGAAAGACTCTGGCGCTACCGCCCAGCCAAGCCGGGCACGTAAATCCCCTATCGAGGTCTCACCACGCCAGACCTTGCCAAATCCACGCGTTGGTTGGTACGCCCCGAGAGGCGGTGAAATAGCCGGATCAGACTCGGGGAGGCCCGCGTACCATGGATCGGCGATGCTGTAGAAGCCGGGATTACTGCCATCCTTGAATAGCACGTAGATGGTCCGGCTGCCCCGCAGCCAGATCATCATACCATGCTCGAAGTACTGAACAGCTCCCTCGGTCAGCAGCGCCGAATCGAGAGGACAGGTCAGAGGCGGATAATCCAGCATCCAGGTATAACGACAGTGTACTTTCACAGTGGTGAGAGCTGCTTCGTGAGCCTCCGGATCTCCATAGTAGGCATAGAGCACATAGGCAACCTTATTGTATGTCTGATGATTAGTATGTACCTGCTGTGATCCACTGATCGGCACATCGTTGCAGCCCACGATAGGGTTATCTTTGCCTTCAATGAGCTGGCACAGCACAACTCTCGTGCCGACGGTTTTCCAATTCAGCGTAAAGTCCTCACCAGGATCGATCTCAGTAGGCGTTGTCACAAATTCTTTGATCAACGTTCCCGGCGCAAGCGTAGGATTTTGGGTAGGCGTGGGTGTCTCGGTGGGTTTGGCAGCAGACGCAGAGTGCCTCGGCGGCCTGGGATAGAAACCCCGTGCAGCCGTTGGGGATGGTGAAGGCATCGGCGATGGTGATGGCGTTGAGTTGGCCGTCGGCGAGCTGGTGGGCGACACGGTCGTGGTGATAGTCGGTGAGGGTGTCGCCGTGAGCTGGGCTGCCGGGTAACCCAGCAGACAGCCTGCCTGCACAAACATAATGATCGGTAGAAGTATCGTAATTACCCGGCGCAGCATATGCTCGTTCGTCATGAGCTTTCCCTTTCTCGAAGCCATCCAAGGTAGATAACATCTACTCCTGGATAGTCTTCCAACCACGACGTAGTGAAGGTGTTGAAGGGTGCCATATAGCCTATTAACCTTGTTGAGAACCTTTCCCTCGTCCACAGGGGAGAGGATGGCAGGCCATCCGGCATCATATCCTTGCAAGGGGTGACGTAAATAGGCAGGCTCATGGGTTATATGACACCCTACATATCTAATTACATGGCGTAAGGGAAAGTATTACATCAGCGGTAGGCTGTCAGCGATTGGCTTTTAGCTCTTGGCTGGAACTGTAAACTAAAACTCATCACCCAAGCGATTTGATGTTTAATCGCCCAGTGCTCATAACTGTCAGCATATCACGCAACATAGCTGAGTAGTTACGCAACATTTTTAGAAAGGGGGATTGGGGTAAGGGGCACGGATTAAAATCCATAAAACATGGGTTACGGATGAATATCGATGGATGGATACCCATTCGTAACCAGCGCAGGCGGGAGGAGGTTGTGCTGTTCCCCAATCCCCAACCCCTGACCCCTAACCCCCGTTTTTCAACTTGATCCTATAGGAATTT
>JAFGMS010000110.1 GCA_016927375.1 Anaerolineae bacterium | reverse complement strand
GACGGTTTGTGTCACCGCCAGGCTGTCTTGATGTCAAATCGTTCCACAAATAACTTCATCTCGCATCACAATCCCGTGAACCATCCCCGCGTTTTGCAAATAACTTGGCTCATTTCACATAACGGTGAACCATCCCTAACTTCGACAATTTCTGCTTACAAGTCTTAGCTCAATACGGAGGTAGTTGATGTTTCTTTCCCCACTTTTCCGCGTTGAACCAGAAATAAATGCCCTAGTGCAGTTGGGCAGACATAGCCCGGCAGTAAAGATGCCCTTCATTCCCAACTGTTTAAGTGTTTCGCAGGTAACCATAACTGGCGGCTTACTTATGCCGCGAAACACTAGATGGCTTGAGGCCGAAAAGACGTTGAAAATGAGTCGAGTTTTCAGGCCGCCAAAGCTGCTTGAGCGACCCAGCCATCGATAGCGGCTTCGAGTTGCAGGAAGCGTAGACCGAGTGGCGAACCGTCAGGCACAGAGTCAAGACGAAGAAGAGACAGACCAGGTCGCGGAATACGTCCGTAAGTGCGGGTACAAAACAAGGCCAGGCGAAGACCTACGCGGTAGCGATGGCGGTCAGGCAAGTGCTCAATCAGGCTATGCAGACGTAAACGGCGCAGGTGATAGGTCATACAGCCAGGGGGGTATGAGGCTGGGGTCAAGGCCCAGCAGTTGATCCAGAGGCTCGCGTAAATCAGCGTTAGAAAACCCATCAGGCAGCAGACAAAACATCACCAGAAGGCATAGGATGGCCTGCACACGGGGGTCGGCAAAGCGCAAAGCCGAGGCGCGGTGCTGGCCGACCACCACGGGCTGGTTGAGGCGCCGGAAGGCACCTTCACCACTTCACCAATAGCACAGTCATGGCTGAGGCGTTCGACTTCTAGGAGGCGCCAGTTCTTGTGATTGCCGCCCCGCCGAGGGTGAGGGTCCGAGAGAATGTTCGCGTCTGTGCTCTTGTGTGGCTTTTGCTGCTAGGTGGCGAGACTTGTTCATCTACCGACCCTTGAAAACCCCCGGCTGTGAATGTAATGTCCACTTGTACCGTGTTCACATTTTTGTTAACATGTTGATATGAGGACAATCCATTTCTATCGAACTGAGGGCGGCTATTGCCCTGTTGAAGAGTTCCTGGATTCCTTGACAGGCAAACAAGCCCAGAAGGCTTTGTGGGTGCTGCGTCTGGTCGAGGAACTGGACGTTGTACCTGGCCAATATTTCAAGAAGCTGGTTGGTACCGAGGATATTTGGGAAGTCCGTGCACAGTTTGGCGGTGATGTTTTTCGAATGCTGGGCTTCTTTGCTCACTCGAGCTTCCTCGTTTTGACGAGTGGTTTTACAAAGAAGAGCCGGAAGACACCTCGACAGGAGATCGCTCTGGCGACACAACGCAAACACGATTATCTATCACGCCAGGAGAAATCATGAGTGACGTAGAACGGTACATTGACAAGCGTAAGCAATCCGATCCAGAGTTCGCTGACGATTTCGAGCTCGGATATGAGAATTTCAAAATCGGTGTATTGCTGCGCCAGGCTCGCGAGGCAGCCGGCTTAACCCAGGAAGAGGTAGCCAGGCGGCTGCATACGCAGAAGTCTGCCATCTCGCGCATTGAGAACCATGCTGATGATGTGCGCCTGTCTACCTTGAGACGTTACGCTGAAGCGGTGGGAGCCGATCTACACATCAAGTTGGCCTATCCTGCGTAGAGCCGGGCATCCAAGCCGCGCGGGTGAGGATTGCCGCCCCGCCGGGGATAGAATTCGCCCGGCTATGAATGTAATGTCCACTCAAAGTGGACTCTGCCGATTGCTGACCAGTGAAGCCTGTCTGTCAAGGACACAATTCAGGTAGTTGTAACAAGCTCAATACAAGGTATTCGCCCTGGCCCCACCCGGCTTGCTCTTACTCATCGCACCATTGTATCATGAGGCTGCCCGCCGAAGGCATCGATGCCGGGCGGGGTGGTAGACGGCTTCTCGCCTCATAATCGTTCGACAGCTAACAGCTAATGCACTGACCGTTTCCAGAGAGACATACACATGAGCATTCCCGACGTCATAGGCGAGCGCTACCGGACCTCCGAGAAGATCGGGCAGGGCGCGATGAGTACGGTGTACCGCGGCGCCGACGAGAAGACCGGGCAGCCGGTGGCCATCAAGGCGCTGAAACCTGAGCTGGTCGAAGCCGACCCCAGCATGCTGGTGCGCTTCCAGCAAGAGGGCGAGGCGCTGCGCAAGCTGAACCACCCGAACATCGTCAAGATGCTGGATGCCGTCGAGCAGGATGGAAAGCACTACCTGATCATGGAGTACGTCGAGGGCGGCTCTTTGAGCGAGCTGCTTGAGAAGGAACAATCGCTGCCCGTGCTGCAGGCGCTGCAAATCGCTCTGGACCTGGCCGATGCGCTGACGCGCGCCCACCGGCTGGAAATCATCCACCGCGACATCAAGCCCAGCAACGTGCTGCTTGCCCACGACGGCACCCCGCGCCTGACCGACTTCGGCATCGCCCGCATCGGCGATACCAGCCAGCTGACCCAAACCGGCACGGTCATGGGCACTTTTGCCTACCTTTCGCCGGAGGCCTGCAAAGGGGATGTCCTGAACGAAGGCACTGACATCTGGTCCTTTGGCGTGATGCTGTTCGAGATGGTGATGGGCCACACACCCTTCCAGGCCGGCTCGCCCGGCAGCCTCATCGCCGCTATCCTGACCGAACCTATCCCCGACATCAGCGCTCTGCGCCCCGAACTACCCGATGCGCTGGTCGACCTGCTGTACCGGATGCTGGATAAGAACATCGATGCGCGCATCTCCAGCGTCAGGCTGGTAGGCGCCGCGCTGGAAGTGCTCATCAAGGGTCTGGGCACGGGCACCATCAAACCGGATGCAGAGCAGATAACCGGCGTCGAGCCTAAGTCGCGCTTCGAGACGCCCACGCCCAGCACGGTCCTGCGGCGGCACAACATCCCGTCACAGACCACCCCGTTCATCGGGCGGCAGGAGGAGATGGAGCGGCTGGCCGGGCTGATAGCCGACCCGCACAGCCGGCTGGTCACCTTGCTCGGGCCGGGCGGCATCGGTAAGACCCGGCTGGCATTGGAAGCCGCCCTCCGCCAGACCAAGACCTCGGTGCTGGAAGCTTATCTGGTGCGATTGGCCCCCTTCTCATCGGCCGAGTTTGTGGCAGGGGCCATAGCCGATGCGCTGAAAATCACCCTCGATGGGAGCACCGAGCCGGTCGACCAGATCATCGCTCACATTGCCGAGCGCCAGATGCTGCTGGTGCTCGACAGCTTCGAGAAGGTACTGGAAGCCACGCCACTCATCGGCCGCATACTGGACGGCGCGCCGGACGTGACGGTGCTGGCCACTTCACGCACGCGGCTGAACCTGCAAGCCGAGTGCGTCTTCGATGTCAGGAGCCTGGGCGTCCCCAAGACCATCGAGCAGAAGGATTTTGATTCCTTCGAGGCGGTGAGGATGTTCGTGGAATATGCCCGCCGGGCCCGTCCCAACTACAGCCTGGCCGAGCGCGACCGGCAGGCGGTAGTCGATATCTGCCGGCTGGTGGGCGGGATGCCGCTGGGCATCGAGCTGGCGGCCGCCTGGGTGCGCACGCTGATGCCCGGTGAGATTGCCGAGGAGCTGGCCGAAGACCTGGACTTCCTGGAAACCACTATGGGCGATGTGCCCGAGCGGCACCGCAGCATGCGGGCGGTATTCGAGTATTCGTGGAAAATGCTCGATGAGAAGGAGCAGGATGCGCTGCGCGGGCTCTCGGTGTTCCGGGGGCAGTTTACCCGCGAGGCCGCCAGGGAGGTGGCCGGAGCGCGCGTGCGCGCGCTGGCCGGGCTGGTCGATAAGTCATTGCTGCGGCGCGACCAGGCCGGGTACTATGAAATCCCCGAGATGATCCGCCAGTATGCCGCCGAGATCCTCGAAGACAACGCCGGCGATCACAAGAAGACGCTCGACCGCCACTGCCACTATTACGCTAATCTGCTTCGCAGCAACCAGGATGATCTGCGCGGCGGCCGCCAGAAAGAGGCCCTGCTGGACATCGATGCCCAAAAAGACAACATCCGCGAGGCGCTCAAGCACGCAGCCGACACAGGTGCCGTCGATGAGATCGATATGTTCCTGGACGGTCTTCCGCTGTACCTTGAGATCAGGGGCTGGCCGGCCGAGGGCGAGGAGCTGTTCGGCTGGGCGATGGACATCATCCAGCGCGAGAACCCGGCCATCGCCGAGCCCGGCGCGCCCGGTAACGCGACCTTCGCGCGGCTGGTGAGCGCCAGGGGAAAGTTCGCTTACCGCCTGGGCCATCTCGATAAGGCCACCGAGCTGTTCGAGACCAGCCTGGAGCTTAATAAGGCACTCGATGACCAGGAGGAGATCGCCTTGAGCTACAACAACCTGGGTAACCTGGCCTGGGCCGGCGGCGAGCTGGAGCGCGCCGTGGCGACGTACGACGAAGGACTGGCGATCTGGCGCAAGCTCGGCAACAGGCGCGGCGAGGCCACCATCCTCAACAACCAGGGCGCCGTCTTCAAGGATATGGGGCGCTACGATGACGCCGTCCAGGCTTACCAACAGGCGCTGGGTATCTTCCGCGAGTTGGGCAGCGCCTACAGCGTCGCCGTGCTGCTCGATAACCTGGGGTACGTCAACGAGGCGCTGGACCGCGACGGCGAGGCTCGCGCTCACTTTCGGGAAGCGCTGGCAGCCGGGCAGGAGCTCCGCGCCCAGCCGGTGATGCTCGATATACTGGCCGGGCTGGCTCGCCTGGAGGCCAAAGAGGGCCGGCAGAAACAGGCCGCCGCCTGGGCCGCGCTGGTGAAGCATCACCCGGTCAGCTACATCGACAGCCGCCGCAACGCCGAGACGCTGCTCGCCGAGCTGGGAGAGGTGCTGACAAAAAAGGAGCTGGCCGAAGCCGAAGCGCTCGGCCAGGAGCTGGTGTTGGAGGAAGTGGTAGCAGAGTGCCTCAAAAGAGATTGACGATTATGTTATCGCCACTGCCTTATCGCTGGATACAGAGTGTTCCTCTCAGATATTCCCGGACAGAGTGTAGGAGCGAGAAAAACTACTTCATCATGCCGGTTTTATCGGTGTAGCGATGGTTAGGAGACAATGCACCGAATGAAGAGAAACAACCAGCTGATTTGTCTGTCTGTAGGTGTTGTCGATTGTGGTTTCCAATGGGTTCCGACGCGGGAATCCACTTGTCACGTTTATAGATTCCCGACTACGTGGGAGTGATAGCATTGTGGCAAAGCGCGAATAAGTCGGCAAGATTACAAGCCGGCAGACTTATGGGCAAAGCATAGCCAAATCTAGAGAGAGGCACCACCATGGCTGGTAAGTCATCGGCGGCAACCTCGTCATTGCGGCCTGCTGGCTATGGCATCTCCGGCAGTCTCTGCGCGACTGCCTCGATGATATAGCCGCTCGACAGGTAGGCATACAGGTGAGCCCCCGGGCATGAGGTTACGGCGTAATCGCGATGCCCGGCGATGTTTTGCGGCGGGATGCCATAACTGGCACTCAGCCAGGTTGCCAATGTGATGATGGCTTCAAGCTGGCGTGCATCAACTTCCTGAACGTTGTAATCGCCCAGGACGGTGATGAGGACGTGCCCGGTTGGGTCGTATGCAGTAGCAGTATCGCCAACTGCAAGAGGCGGCCGCCCCTCGTAGATGTTCCCCACCCGGTCGATCAGGTAGTGGTAAGGGATATCCACCCAGCCATGCGAGCGAACTGCATAGCGCTGAATGGCCCGAAGCCGCTCCGCTGCGTTGTCCTCGAAGACGACGCCATCGTGATGCAGCATGATACGGGTGGGTTCGTGGAAGCGGTAGCTGCCTGCCGGTGCCTCCGCTCCCCATTCCGCGCGGCTGATGATCGGAGGTGGGGGTATTGGAGTTGGTGTGGGTGTGGGAGGCACAGGCGTCTGGGTGGGTGTCGCGAATGGATACATCGCAGCCGTAGGCCACAAGGTAGGAGTGATGGTGGGAAACGGAAGCCATGTGATTGTCGGCAGCAGGATGTTGGTCGGCACAAGAGACGGGAACGGTGAGCCAGGCGAGGCAACAGGGAATGCTGGCGTCGGAATGATGTTATTAACAGGCTGGGCCGATGCTGCTGCCTCGGCCATCAGGTGCTGTGCGCCGGCGGTCTGGGCCAGGTCGCCGGGCAGTACCGGCGATGGCGTGACAGGTGGGGTAACCGAGGACGAGGGCGCAAGAAAGGTCACGCCCCATCCCGGCTTCGCAGCCATGACGGCAATCTCTGCCGCGGCCACGACGGCAAGACACACCCCCAATATCGCAGCTTGCGCTTTCCTCGACCTCAGCATCATCCATCTACTCTCGCAGAGTGTGGCAAACAAGGAGCGACCCAGTCCGGGTCGCTCTTCATTGTGTCGTGCATGTCTACACGACGCTTTGTTGCATTTTTACTCACTATGTAAGCTAAGTCTCGTGGGCCTTTGATTAGGATTTCCCATCGTTGCTGTTGACTGCCTACGGTTTGGATACGCTAATCGCCTTCAGAAAGATATTGTTGGTTTCATCCGATTCTTCAATCGCATCGCCGACATCTACCACCACCTTTGTGTTGATGCTGCCGTACCAGCTGTTGAAGACAAAATCGCACTCTTTGATAACTCCGCCGTTCTTGACCAGATTACCGATATTCCATTCGCAGGATGGGCTGGCAAAACTCTCGCCTCCATACCAGCGGACGATGAATGACCCACCGGTTGCAGCTGTGCCCTTGTTGTAGATGCCAATACGTACATGCACCGAGCTGCCTTGCACCGGCGTTGCCGGGTTCAGTGAGAACTCGTTGACATACAAATCGGGGAGGCTTGGCGGCGGTGGGGTTGTGGGTGTCAAAGTCAATGTGGGTGTGGGGGCGACAGAGATGATCTGCACATAAATCTTGTCCCCAAGCTGGATGCCATCAGATGACCGCAGCCGCCAGTAGCCTTTGTGCTCGCCGGGTGCAGCAGGAGCCGTCAGCGACACACTGATATCCTGTGTTCCTCCAGGAGCCGTTGCCGGAACGGGAACACTGACCGGGCCACCCATCTGTTCGCCCTCTACAAAGAGCAGCACAGTGCCTGTCTGCCACGGCAGGCAGCCATTATTCTGGATGCGCCAGGTCTTGGTGAAACCCGTCCCCGCAACCACCTCCGTGTCATCAGGGATGGTTACGTCTGAGACGAAAACCGAATCATAATTACATATTTCTGTTGGCGTCTCTGTCGGCGGAGCGGGCGTCGACGTCTCAGATGAGGGTTCAGTACCAGCCTCTTCGGTCGTGGGAATGGACGTACCGGACTCCGAAGTCGGAGACATCTGTGCCGGGTCTACAGTTGGGGTCTCGCCACCGGCTCCTGATGGCGTATTGCAGGCAATAGCAGCAAAAACCAGGCTGAGCCCCGCCATCATAACATAATATTTCCAGGAAACCTTTCTTTGCATCATCTTATCCTCCTACCTGTTCTCCATAAAACAATACATGCAAGCTTTCCAACATAAACATAGAAACTACATGCCCAAAACGGATTTGATAAGCTCCGTTGCAACTGCTCATTTTCACGATAGCATAATACGGTCACCGAAGCAACCGTACCTTGTTCCCCGTTACCAGGATACTATTAAACCCGACCGCTCTACCTGGCCGTTCTGCGATGCGCTCGCAGTCAGGCTGAAAGGTGAGGGTTCATCAATCATGCGCTTTCTTCCCGGATTGGGTAGAATTCGCGCCATCGACTTCTCATGCAAAGAAGTGAGGCCCATCGAAGGGGAGCGCAAAACAGCTTTTAGCTCGGCACTCATTACTCAGCACTATTTTCAAGGAACACACATGTCAACTCCGATGACTGCGCCCACCGAGGCACCGCTCGATGAGTACGGCGAGGGATACTTCAAATCCTACAACTATGCCGACCGACCACTGGGCCGGTTCAGCATGTACTGGTTCGCCCGGCGCTATTACGCCCGGCTGGTCGGGCGATTCGCCCCCCGGCGGCCGGTTACCGGCCGGCTGCTTGAGCTCGGCTCCGGGCTGGGGCACCTGCTGGGCCTGCTTTCCGATCAGTTTACATGCGTGGGCGCCGATATCGCCCATTATGCTGCGCAAGAGACGCGCCGCAATGCTCGGGGGGCGGCCGCGCTGGTTGCTTCCGCGGACAGGCTCGATGTGTTCGCCGACCGCTCTTTCGATGTGGTGGTGGCGCTGCACCTGGTCGAGCACCTGATCGACCCGCGCCGCAGCCTGGAGCACATTCACCGCATCCTGGCCGAGGGTGGACTGCTGCTGATGGCCACCCCCAATCCCGTCTATGCGCTGCGTCCGCTCAAGCACATCGAGCGCACCCCTGACGCCATCAGCAAAGACCCGACGCACATCAACGTCCAGCCGCCGGAAGTCTGGCATCGATGGGCAGAGGAAAACGGCCTGCGCGTGCTGCGCCACTTCGGCGATGGGCTGTGGGACGTGCCCTACCTGCCCTTCATCCCCTCATCGATCCAGTTTGCCGTGTTCGGGCTTCCCAGCCTCGTGCAGGTGCTCAGCGGCCTGGCGCTCATCCCCACATCGATGGGTGTCAACCAGATCATCATCGCCCGCAAAGAGTGTTAAGGTGTACCCACGGCTTACCCCTATCGACCAAAAACATTCCGGGCGATTGCGCCGGCCGTTCGCCAACCTCATTACATCAAAAGGAACCTTGAGATGGACTTGCTAACCAACCCTGTCATTGTTCTTCTGCTCGTGCTTGCCGGGATCGTCATCCTGAGCGCGGCGACGCGGGCCCTACGCCTATACGCAGGGCGTGACTATTTCAAGGATAAGGTGGTGATACTTACCGGCGCATCACGCGGTATCGGGCGCGAGCTGGCGCTGGCGCTGGCTAAACAGGGTGCCCATTTGGTCCTGGCTGCCCGCAGTGCCGATCAGCTCGATGCGGTTGCCAAGGCTTGCCGAGACATCAACGCCACCATCGATGTGATAACAGTGCCCACCGATGTGACTGACGAGGCCCAGCTCACCCGGCTTATCAAGGCCACACTGAATCGCTTTGGGCGGATCGATATCTTGCTGAGCAATGCCGGTATCCTCCAGGGAGGGGTAGTGGCCGAGATGGACTTCAACTCGATCCGGCGGCAGATCGAGGTCAACTTGATAGCGGGTATGCGGCTGGTACAGCTGGTGCTGCCGCCCATGCTGGCACAGGGCGAGGGGCACGTCGTGCTGATGGCTTCGGCAGGAGGGCGGCACAGCATGCCCTACATTACCGGGTACTGTGCAAGTAAACACGGGCTGGTCGGCTTTGGGGAAGGGCTGCGACGAGAAGTGGCCGGGAAGGGCATCGGCATGCTGACCGTAAAACCCGGTTTTGCAGCAACGGATATGGTTACATCAGCCGAGCCTGCCTACCGGAAGATGGGCTTTCAAATGATCCCACCGGAGCGCATCGCTCGACGCACATTGGCAGCGGTCATCTTGGGCAGGCGGGAGATCACCATTGGCCTGGTGGAGAATGTCGCCCAGTGGAGCAGCGCCACGGCACCCGTTCTGGGCGATCTGTTCTGGCGGCTGTTCATGCCTGCGGAGTTCCCGGAGCTGCTCTCGAAGCAGAAGACGGAGTGACTGCCAGGGACATCATCCGGATAGCCTCTTAGAAAAGATCACGATCTGTTTCTCAACAGATCGTGATCTTTTTGGAAAAACTTCTCGATCTTTTTGCGTTCGTTACGGATATTCATCCGTAACGGGTACTATGCAGATTTCAATACGCAAGCCTGGCCCTATAAGACTTACAGCATTTTGGAGGCGTGCCCGGATTAAAATCCGGCTAGCAGCGGAAAAGTGGGGGCTGTCACAGACCCTGGCCTATAGGTAGCACGCGAGAATAGCGTGGCTGATAGGTGCGGGACGCTGAACCTCACCCCCTGCAACGGTGGCTCTCTATGCCGTTAGCTGTTGTGATGTTAGCAGCCTGGCCACTACCCCTCTCCGTGGCGGAGAGGGGACACAGATCGCGTATCGAGCTGCTACGCCTCTCAGGGGTGAGGTTATGGGCGCCAAACCGGGCTTGGCCGGCTTGTCCACGGTATTTCCGGGTGCTACCTGTATTTCCACTACCCTTGCTAACAGTTGGCCTATCACTTCCGGCATCATCAGAGATGCCTGTCGTTGGCTTATCAAAGATCGCCGTGAATTGTCCGGCATGCGTCGGTGCCGGTCGGCGCCGAAAGCTTGCTGCGCTTACGCGCCGTGAGCGAACCTACAATCAATAAGAAGTCTCCATATCCAGGATGCCTTTGTCCTTGGCCCGGTAGACCGCCCACCGGTAAAAGGACATCGACCCGATTACCATCAACAGGGCAGAGCCTACCAGGATGAGCAGGAGCTGTTTATCCGAGAGCCACACCAGGGTTGGGAAACCAACTGCATCCGGCCCGAGCAGCGCGCGGCGGGTAACCTCCAGCCAATAGGTTACCGGGAAAGCAAAGCCCACCACTCTGAGCCATGCCGGCAGGGTCTCCAAGGGAAATATCGCCCCACAAAACAGGTACAGCGCCCCGGCCACGGCCTCACCGAGCACCCAGAAATGGCGAGCCATCATCATGGTGAGCGCCCCCAAAATCAGCCCCAGCGCCGCCAGTGTGGTAATTCCCAACGCCATACTGGCCAAAAACACCGGCCAATCGATTGTAGCTGCCGAGATGGGGATCTTGTAGACGATCATCCCGAAGCCCACAACGATGATGAGTGAGATCGTGCCGATGAGCAGCCGGGCCACGCCTCGCCCCAGCAGATAGAGCGCGTGATTCATCGGCATGGTGAAAAGCTGCTTGGCGACGCGGTAATGTTCCCGGTCGTCGATGACCACCCAGCTGACCCCAGTGATCACCTGGCCGACCAGGATATACAAGGCATTGCCCAGGTAGACGTAGGCAAAGATGGGCTGATCGAGCGCGCCGTTGGTGATCACGCTGTACATCACGACCAGGATCATGACGCTGGCGACAGGCCGGGCGATGGAATAGATGGCGAACAGGAACGGGTCGGCCCAGTTCGACTCGATCTGCCAGCCCAACCAGGCAGCCACCGTAAAGCTGCGCAGCGCATTATTGCGGCGCATCAGAGAAGAATCCATCAAACGTTCTGCTAAAGACATCGCAATGACTCCCAAAGCAGTTCATAGTTTACAGTAGACAGTCTACAGTTAAAGGCAAACGACCAAAGCGGTTTGCAGAAGACAGGCAATGACAAAACTCAGGAAACGGAATTACAGCGCACGGGCTTTGAACAAAAAACTGTTCACTGTAAACTGTGAACAGTCTACTGCTTTATCTCCTTCTTTCGATCAGGCGGCCCTGGCGGCGCCCGATCTCTTCCATCTTATAGAGTGACACATAGGCGCCGGCGATGAAGACTACAGCCAGCACCGAAAGAATGGCCAACTCGGCCTTCACTGACAGGAACCCGAGCGATGGCCCGGCGGCAAAAAGCAGCTGCCGGATGGCATCCAGCCCCAGTGTCAGAGGGAGGATCGATGCGGCAGTGGCGACCCAGAAGCCCATGGCCTTGATCGGGAAGTAGAAGCCGGAGGCCAGATAGATCGGCTCTTGCAGCAGATTGGATAGATGCCAGGCCTCCCGCCCGGTTGCCAGGAAGATGGAGGCCAGCACCATTCCCATGCCATACAGCGCTGCCATGGTAATGACAAACACCAAAACCAGCATGGGCAGGCTGTTAATCTGATAAGTCACGTTAAAAAGAAGGGAGCAGACCGTCAGTATAGCGGCTGCTCGTGCGCCCGTCATTACCAGCCCACCGACAGACATTCCGGCCAGGATAGCCATCAGCGGGCCAGGGCTGAGAACGTATAGCTCCAGGTTGCCTGCATCCTTATCCCAGTAAAGCTGGCTGGCCATTGACCACAGCACGTTGATCCAGAAAGCGGTCATCGCCCCGCCGACGACGACGAAGCCGACGTAGTCAGGCGGGGCATTGAGTGCGCGGTATAAGAAGATGTAGGCCGTCGTTCCCATGACCGGCAGCAGCGTATCGAAGAATATCCAGCTCTTCTCTCGCGTTGTGCCCACGATGCGGGGATAGGCGCGCGCCCACAGCGTGATCCAGAAAAGCCGGAAGCCGGTGGCCTTGCGAACGCGGCCTTCATCATTCATCTTGACCTCCGCCGTGTTGTGACGTATCGACGGTCAGGCTGCGGCCAACCATATCGACGAAGACATCCTCCAGGGTGGGCTCGTTCTTCTCAAGCGAGATCAGTTTGGAACCGCGCCCGGAAATATGCGCCAGCACATTCGAGAGAGCATCTTCTGCTGCCAGGGTGAGGTTCAGCGTCACATGCCCATCGACATCATCGACGCGAACCTGCCGCACACCCGGCACTGCCTCGATCCTTCCATCGTGGCTGGGCTTGGGCCCTAGTGGGCCGACCTTGAGGGTGAAGATAGGCTCATGCCGCAGGCGCTTCTTGAGGTTCTCGGGTGTATCGCAGGCCAGTACCTGCCCCTGGTCGATAATCGCTACCCGGTCGCACAACTCATCTGCTTCGGCCATATAGTGGGTGGTCAGCAAGATAGTCCGATCAGGGTGCTCACGCATCCAATCTTTGACAAAGCCGCGCACTTCACGGGCCGCGCCGACGTCCAACCCCAGCGTAGGCTCATCCAGAAAGACAACATTAGGATCGCTGATGAAGCCCCGTACAAAGTTCATCTTCTGCCGCAAGCCGGTCGAGAGGTCCGATATCTTGGAGCGCTGGCGGTCTGTCAGCCCAACCACATCCAGCATCATCTCGATGCGCCGGCGGGCAGTGTCGGTGTCCAGCCCGTAAAAGCGCGCAAACATCCACAGGTTCTCCTCGACGGTCAGCAGGCCATAGCCGCTGGTCTCGCCGCCGCTGACCATGCTGATCGCTCTCCGGATTTGCTTGACGTCCTTCACTACGTCATACCCGGTGACACTTGCTGTGCCGCTGGTGGGCAGCAGCAGGGTTGCCAGGACTTTGATCAGCGTGGTCTTGCCTGCCCCGTTAGGTCCGAGCAGGCCAAAAAGCTCGCCGTGATGCACTTCGAGATTGACGTTCTTCAAGGCGATAACTTCTTTGGCGTCATCTTTTTTCTTGGGACCATGTAGCTTGTAAATACGCCCAACATTTTGTGTTTGAATGGATAGTGATGGTTGCATTACCAGCTCACTGCCTTTCTGCTGAGCCATCTCGATACTTCCCACGTCAAACGGCTGTTCGATTTGTCCTTCTAACATAGTTACATCTCCCCTCAACAAATATATTGATGAGTGAGTGATTGACGATTGACGATTAACAGAGATGCCGGATGCTGTTAGAAGCCCTTGCGATTTTTCAATCGTCAATCATCAATCGTCGACGACCAACGGTCGTACAAACAATAAAACGGCCAAGCCGCAGGCATCCGAATCGGTGCCCACGGCTTGGCATGCTCGATGAAATAAAAAACCGTGGGCGGCTGTGCAGCAGGCCCACGGTCGGTTTCACCCGGAAGGTAAACTCAACGTCCGGCAGGCGCACTACACACATAGGAATCGCCAGCAGTCCCAATGTCGGAACGTGTCTGGGGCATTCGGTATCGATTGTCCATTAAGTGGCCTGCCTCCTTTCTGTAAGATGATGATAGTCTAGCACTACGCCAGGGAGTTTGTCAATAAAGACGCGCTATTTCTTTCGATAGCCACAATGATCATCCCTGCGCTGATCGGTATTGGGAAGACAGCCCTATCGAAAGGGTCGTGGTGGCATTTCTACTTCTCTTTGGGAGTGACATTGTTGCCCAACTTCGATAAGGTGGGTTCTGTCTCGCTTGTTTTCTGCTTATTGAGACACTTCACAAATGAAGCTGAAATGGTGTAGACTGTAAGGATAAGAGGCCTTCAACACTATTAACTTCTTGCCTGCGCTGGTGCTCCTTAGCCGGTATAATAGGATGAGTAGCGTATAGATAGATAAGTGGTAGCTACTCAGCTGGTGGCGCTCTCTATTGTAGCTATAAGTGATGCGCAAAAGGTAAATGGGTAAATATGTAAAACGTGAGACGTGATGAGTATCCAGTCTGAGGTTACAAGTCACAAATCGAAGCTTGAACAGCTAAGAGCCAACAGCTAAGCCGTTACCAGCTATTTTGCTTTATTACCCATTCTTTGCTCTGTATCCAAGCCGAACCGCCGTTATGTTGAATGCTGAGTAGTTAAGATAGGTGTATTGTAATTCCCAGAGGGGGAGAGGAACATGACCCAAGGTACAAAATCTAAGAGCGGTACTGATCGATTGAATCAGGATGCTTCCGCAGAGCAGGTTACAACTCAGCAAAAGTCACAAGAAAACCAGACGCAGCCTTCGAAGATTACCTACCAGCCTGTTCCGCGGATCCCTGACTTGCCTGGAGAGGTTTACATACCACGCCATTGGCGCATCCAGCTTATCAGTGAAGAGGGAGAGGCCAAAGGCTTTGATGTATATGACGATGTGATCCTGGGGCGAGGCAATCGCGTCCGGGAGCGGTCAGGGATCGACCTTCTGGAGTGGGGAGCGCTGGATAAAGGCGTCTCGCGGGAACACGCATTATTGCGTCCTACTCCAACTAAACTATACTTGGTGGATATTGGGAGTACCAATGGCACCTATCATAACATCGATTTTGTCACGCCGGGAGATGCTCGAGATTTGACCGATGGCGACATGGTTGTGTTGGGGAGGTTGGTGTTTACCATTCGAATAATACATTCTCCACAGGATGATTTGCCCGTTGCCATTCTGGGGCATCTGCCTGATGTCATCAAGGCTGCTGACCCAACGCACTCTAACTGAGAAGTCGGATCTGGCCACATAGAGTCTCAGAGCCTGACGCTGGTTTCTTTCAAAAGACACATGAAGCTGTGTTTGGTCAAGCTCTTTGATAAATTGGCAGACATATTTGGGTGTCCAACTCTGCTTTTGCTCTCAGCAGGGCAAATTTGCCGTCTGGATGCATCCTGATCAGATAGTGCAATCCAAGCAGCTGTTGTGATCAGCCTGAAATATTGGGAGAGAGTCTATGACTGACGAGAAGAAGCCTGATGGTGAGGTGGAAGGGAAAAATCAGCCTGCCTCACAACCCTCTGGCCAAAGAAATCCCTCAGAAAGCAAAGAAGCTACCACCAAGTCAGCTCTTGCGTCAGAAGAAAAGCCCCGGAAAGAGGCTGTCTCAGGCAGCCAGGTCGAGCGCTCGACCGAGAAGTTGAGGGTGGGTGACTTAGCCGGCTTGCCCGATTCGTTGGCGCAAACGTATAGGGGAGAGACCGGCTCTGCCAAGTATTTCAGACGGCTGCCAGTCAGCATGAGTTCTGCCGATCTGCCCCCGGAAACGCCTCGCTGGCGGATTGAGCTGATTGGCCTGGGTTCTACCATCGAGCCGGTTGGTTTGGAAATTGTCGGTGATACAGTGGTCGGGCGGGGACGCGTAGGAACAGAACCGGCCGATCTCGACCTGGATATGTACGGGGCCCTTGAGAAGGGTGTTTCCCGCCGTCATGGGCTGCTCCGTCCTACAACCAACCATCTATATATTATCGATCTGGGCAGCACAAACGGCACTTTCCACAATGGTATTCCGCTTGGCCCCGGCGTGGCCCGGGCACTCAAGCACAACGATACAATTACCCTGGGCCGTTTCTCTTTTACCCTCAAGCTTATTGATGGTCCATCTATGCATAGAACCGTTGAGGTAGGGAAGCCGACGGCTGCTCCGGATGTCGAAGGAACGGATAAAACCAAGCCACTGGAACCGTTGACTCCATCAGCGATCAAGGATAAGAAGGCAAGTCTGTCCCCGCCGACCTTCGACCCGACATCGCCGGGGACGACCAGGCTGCCTGAAGATGAGGACACCAAACCGCAGCCATCTGTGGCTGATGAAGCAAAACAACCACCAGCAAAAGCCAAATCACCAATCCCTGATGCCAGTTCACTTATCGCTGGAAGCAGACCCGCGACTCCGCAAGTAAGTCCCACGCCGGAGGCCAAAAAGCCCGAGGAAGAGGTGAAGTCATCGCAGCCAGATGAGAAGAAGCCGGAAGAGAAGCCCAAGGTGCCAATTGCTGATGTAATATTCTCTAAAGAGGTAACCAAGCCTCTTGATCCTGAGACCAGGCCAATAACGGCAAAGCCGCCAGCCTCAGAAGCTAAGCCGGCTGTGGTAGAGGACGAATCGCCAGCAAAGAAGACAGACACGGCCGAGAAGGAAACCAAACCGGCAGCAACAGAAGACAAATCACAGGTCAAAGAAGACAATTCAGCCAAGAAAGCAGTTCAGCCATCTGCAATAGATAAATCAGCTTCTCCGGAGGAGTCAGTAAAGAAAGAAGACTCTTCATAGCAAAATGGCAAAGAGACTATAAGGGTTCGTAAAAATATAAGTGTCCAGTAGTGGCCCAGTTCCCAGTTCCCAGTTTACAGTCAAAAGCTAACAGCCAAACAACTAACCACCAAAAGCTGACTACGACTCACATGGATGGCACGACCAG
>JAFGMS010000109.1 GCA_016927375.1 Anaerolineae bacterium | reverse complement strand
TCGTCGCCAGATTAAGGCAATCTTCCCAACTGTATAAAGTACTTTGCGTTGCACTGCTCGACCGGATACAGATTTCCGCCGCAAAGTGCTAGTTACAGATATTCATCCGTAACTCATACCGAGCAGATTTCAATCTGCAAGCCCCATGTGGACGCCGTCATCCTGCCGATCTTCGAGAACCAATGCTATTGCTGCAGCCAAGCTTTCTCGGCACTCTTCAACGCTGTGCCCTTGCCCATTCGCCCCTGGCACTTCAGGGCAGTAGGCAATATACCAATCACCATCGCGTTCGATGATAGCAGTAAAATCGTTACGCATTTGAGCCCCTATTCGTTTCATCCAACTTGCCGCAAGCGGCAAAGACTACTGTGATGATATCTTTATCCCCCAGCTCATCGCAGCAGTTATTTCAGCCGCCTGCTCCTCACTCAGCCCCTCGCGCAGCGCTGCCGCAGCCGCTTCAAGGCGCTGGACGCGGTCTTCTGGTGTTATGCCTTGTGCCGGCTGCAACTGCTGTACACACTCATCGATATGAAGACGTAGCTGCTGCAGCTCATCATAAGAGAGATCGTTAACGGCGTTCATGAGATCGTGAAGTGTCATCATCGCCTACCCCCTTCATGAAGAACACCCCTCGTTAATTATATTTTACACCAAATCGATCTCTTCCTGCGCCGCAGACTTCAAAAGCGCCCGAGATATTGGTCGCTGCTGGGCTCTCAATCAGTTTGCGAATGCCGCCTGGGCCAGGACACACTTCGAGCATACAACACCAATATCGGCACCAAAAACAGTCCTGATAAACCCAGTGCTCTACGAACACCAAAACGATCCCCAAACGCACCCAGACTCGCACTGCCTCCCATCTGGCCCAACGCGCCAACCTGGCTGCCCATCGAGATCACAGTCGCGCGGATGCCGGATGGGACATGCCGGTTTAACCATGTCTCGGTGATCGGACTGCCAATCTCTTGCAAGCCGCCGACAACCAGCCAGGCGATCATCGCCAGCAGAAGGTTGCCTGTCGCTGCAAACACCCCCAGCCCCACCAGTATGAGAATGTGGACACCTATCAAAACGCGTGCCGCCATACCGGTCTGGTTGAGATCAATATGACGGCGTACCCCCTCCATACCAATCAAACAAAACACCCCCTGCAGCATCTCACGCATTCCAATCCATACGTTCTCATTCAGCGCACCCAGTACCGGCAATGTCAAGACCGGCAGGTCAAAACTCTGAAGTATATTGGCGCGTGAGAACTTGTAAAAACTGCTAAAGAAAGCCATGCCGAAGAACTGGGCCACGAACAGCAGCATCACTATCCGCGAGCCACGGACTAGACGCACACCGTCTGCAAACAATCTTAGGGTAGGCTCAAACTGCCTGAGCAAGGCTGCGCGGCCCGGCATCGTGGCACTGTCCACCCGCCGGAAATTCGTCTCGGGCATGAACAAGACCAAGAAGATTGTCAGCGCAAACCACATCGCCCCGCCGAGCACAATCGGCACCTGGCAGTTGAACCAGGCAGCCAGGGCAATGCTCAGAACAATACCGGCCCAATAGGCCGGTATTGCGATCTGCCTGCCGCGCAAGAACACCTTACCTACCTGTTCGGTGCCGACCTCGTCCGCAATCCATGCCTGCAATGCACCACTCACACAGGTATCGCCGATAGCTTCGACGAAGCCGGTTACCAAAGCGACGGCAAAAATCGGGTACACCCCCATCGTCACATAGGCAAGACCGATAAAAACGCCGCCGACAATCACAGAAAGCCTGCGCGAATACACATCAGCCAGGATGCCGGTTGGAACCTCCAATATCAAATTGGAGACCGTGATGACAATATCGATCAGTGCCACATCCAGGAGGCTGAGCCCCATCACCGAGAAGTAGAGCACCCAGATGCTGGTAAAGATCAAACCGCTGTTTAGTTCCCAAACTGCACAACGGATGTAATAGATTGTCTCAGCAGGGAGCTTTTTCATGTTGTATGACGCAGTCAGTCTTTAGTGATTAGTTCTTTCTTGGTGCCGTTTACGGATGATAATCTCTTTGCCCCTCGTGTTATTCCTGCGCAAGCGAGAGCCCATAGGGGGCAAGTGGATTCCCGCTTTCGCGGGAATGACAATCCGTTATCGGCGGCAGTTTTGGCCAAGGAATTTGAGAAGGATATATCAAAGTTCAGCCAACTTGAACTATGCTCTGATTCTTTTCTTTATTTCTTCTGCGCTCTCTGTGTTCTCTGCGGTAAAGTGCCTTTTCCCACGGCATACTGTAGAACCTCTTTACAGCCCATACCGACCCAAATCCACCCTTGGAAAGGGTGCCTTCTCGAACTTCTTGCCCTTGGCCTCCAGCGGCCTGGTGAGGTCGAAGCCAACGCGACAGGTGTCTTTGGTACCCGGCTCAGCGGATGGGTCGAGCGATGAGCCGGGTGCGCGCGGCTTGACCACCATATCTTGATCACCCTGAAAGCGCGTCGCCATAGCCCACTCGACCGCCGGCGGGTCGTAAATGTCGATATCCTCATCGACCACGAAGACGTGCTTGCAAGAGCTGTGTCCGGCAAAGGCGGCATCGATGGCCTTCTTGCCATCGTCTTCGTGCCTCTTCTCAATCTGGACGATGGCGTGCAGCCACGAGCAGCCGCCGGGGTTGACATGAACATCGATGCAGCGCACCACTTCGTTCACCGAGCGGAAGATGGTTGGCTCGCGCGGCATGCCCATCAACAATTTGTGTTCGAGGGCACCTGGGAGTAGGGCGTGCCAGACGGCATCGTGCCGATGGGTGACCGCCTTGACGACAAAAACCGGCTCACTTCGGATGACATCCTGGGTCTCCGTCAGGTCGACGAACGGGCCCTCATCGTGGCGCCTGTCGAGGTAAACGGTACCTTCCAAAACAAACTCCGCCTCGGCCGGCACCAGTACATCGACCGTCTTGGCAGGGACAACAGCAAACGGCTCAAGCGCATTGGCGATGGTCAGCTCATCGAAGCCCATCGCCACCGAAGTGGCCCCAGCCGCCAATATGTTGGGCGGCAGCCCGACGCACACCGCCACATCCAGCTCTTTGCAGTCCTGCAAAAAGGCATCGAAGTGACGCCCCTTGACCACCCGGATCGCCATCTCGGTCTTCGAGAACTGCATCGCCCGGTGGAAGTCGGCGTTCTGGCCGTGCTCCGGATGGCGCGCCAGGAAGACGCCCGAGCTGATGTAGTTGCCGCCATCCCCCTCACAGTGAAAGAGGATCGGCAGCGCATCGAGGTCGGGGTTGGTATCGACCACCTCCTGGCAGGGCGCCGTTCCGCCCGTCCACTCCGCAGGGCGCGAGGCGAAGGCAATGGCATCGGAGAGCGTGCCAATGATTTGCGAGGGCTCGATGCCGAAATAATCGGCAAACGGTCCTTTGCCACAAAACAAGTTACCGATAACCCGAAAGCCCGACTCCTTGACATTCTCGAACAGCACCGGCCGCGGCTCAAGCTGCTTGAGCACCCCGGCGATCTCATAGGTCTTGGAGACCGGCTCACGGATGGTGATCAGCTCGCCGCCTTGCTCCAGCGATTGGATATAGTCACGTAAGGACATGGATGGCTCCTAACAACAGTGATGAGCAATGAGTGATGAGTAAAAAGCAACGAGTAACAAAGGTGAGAGATGAGGAATAAGTGCAAACGTGCAACACATTTGCTTTGTGCTGGTTACAGATATCCATCTGTAACCGGTATTTAGCAGATTTCAATCTGCAGGCTTCATGTTGATTGGCTCTATCTATCAAGGCGCATTGCCGGATGAAAATCCGGTAAGTATGGGTTACGGATAAAAACGGAAAAACATTTCGATCTTTTCCAAAAAACATCTCGATCTTTTTGAGAAAACATTTCGATCTTTTTTCAAACGTGTCCGGAAAGCATCTTCTAAATGTACTGCTGGATTTCCGTCCGGTAAATACGGGGCAAGAATACGTATCGATAACAGATGTAGATCCTCTGCCCGGAGGTTTTCAATCATCCGTGCCTTCCCATCTTGGATAAGCGTCATTCTCGATCCCCATCCGCGCCAGCGCCCGGCCTACTGAGGCATCGATGATATCATCGACCGTCTGTGGATGCCCGTAAAAGGCTGGGATAGGAGGGCAAATCACGGCGCCGGCCTCGGCGGCCTGAGTCATCAACCGCAGATGCCCGATATGCAGCGGCGACTCGCGCACCATCAGCACCAGCGAACGGGCCTCTTTCAGGCATACATCGGCAGCGCGGGCGACCAAATCGACCGTATAGGAGTTGGCAATCGCAGAGAGCGTCTTGATCGAGCAGGGTGCTACCAACATGCCGCCCGTTTGGAAAGAGCCGGAGGCAATGGGCGCGCCGATATCGGCTGGATCGTATGTAACAGAGGCTAACCGGCCGATTTCATCAACCGTGCGCCCTGTTTCCTGCTCGATGACCGCCCGCGCAGGAATGCTAATCACCAGGTGTATCTCTCGGCCAAGTGCACGCAGGATCTCAAGAACACGGATGCCGTAGATGGCACCCGATGCACCGGTGATGGCAACAATCATTGGCTTACTCATGGCTCGATTGTACTGTTTCACTACCGACTTGTCACGGACGGCTGTGGACACGCCACATTTGCCAAGCTGGCAGCTATTGAACGATTAGTAGGCACCACCGAGCGTTTAGCGACGCCACTGGGCGACCGGTAGCAGGCGCTCTGCAAACATACGCTGATAGCATGAGCTCCTTAATCGTGAAAGCACAAATTGACGGGAGTAGTTTGCCCCCTGTAGAATAGGGTGATGGGCTTAGCATTCCACCTTGCATATTCCTTTTAATTTGGCAACGCGACCCGGGCATCCAGGCAGTTTCCAGGATACTTCAATCACGCTCCCCCCATAGAATTACTATACATTTGCTACTTGTCGCATTGATGGGTGTATGTCTTTAATTGGGTATTGAAGTGCTCGATCGCTGTGACCATCCGCGGAGGATGTGGTGAAGGACAGCAAAAAAACGAAGCAGCAGCTCATCGAAGATCTGAAGACAATGCGTGCCCGCCTGGCAGCGTTAGAGCGGATCGAAACAGAGCATAAGCAGGCAGAAGCAGCACTTCGCGAGAGCGAACGACGCTACCGCACTCTGGCCGCCACTTCTCCGGTAGGCATCTTCCATGCCAACGTTCAGGGAGATTTCACCTATGTCAACGAATACTGGTGCCGGATTACCGGCTTGCTCCCGGAGGAAGCCCTTGGCCAGGGTTGGGTGCAGGGCATTCACCCCGATGACCGAGAGCATGTCATTGATGTGTGGCATTGGGCCACGCAAGAACAAAGCCACTTCAAAGTAGAATACCGTTTCCAACATGACGATACGACAACCTGGGTGCTCGGGCAGGTTACAGTCGAGCGTGACGAGTACGGCAAGAGCGTTGGCTACGTTGGGACGGTTACCGACATCACCGAGCACAAGCGGGCCGAAGAGACCATTGCCAGGCTGGCATCGTTTCCGGAGCACAACCCAAACCCCATCGTCGAGCTGGACCTGACGGGGCATGTCCGTTACATCAACCCGGCTGCCAGGCAGTTATTCCCAGACTTAAAGATCGATACCTCCAATATGCAGGCAGCAGTTTCCAGCCATCCGTGGCTGCCCGACTGGGAATCTATGCATACCCGGCTCAAGAAGGTGAAGACCGGACTGCTCTCGCGCGAGGTAATGGTCGGCAAGGCTTACTATCAGCAAATGATGCATCAAGGCGATGATTACATCCGCATCTATGGCCATGACATCACCGAGCGTAAGCAAATCGAGACGTCACTGCTGGAAAGTGAGGAGCGCTTTCGCCATGCTATTCAGGAAGCACCTTTCCCCATCATGATCCATGCCGAAGATGGTCAGATCGTTACCGTCAACGAAATATGGAGCGAGCTGACCGGCTATTCTCACGAAGATATTCCTACGATTAGTGAGTGGGCGAAAAAGGCTTATGGGAAAAGACACGACCTTGTCAAAACGGAAATCAGCAGGCTCTATAAGCTGGATCGGAGGATCAAAGAGGGCGAATACGCTATCACCACAAGCCGCGGTACGATGAGGATGTGGGATTTCAGCTCGGCCCCGCTGGGTACCCTACCTGACGGCAAGCAGCTGGTAATCAGCATGGCGATGGATGTTACCGATCGCAAGCGTATGGAAGAGGCTCTGCTCCAGCATAACGACTATCTGACCGCCTTGCAGGAAACCATGTTCGATCTGGTCTCCCAGCTCGATCTGAGCAGCCTGCTCGAGAATATCGTCAAGCGAGCCGGGCAATTGATGGGAACATCTTCCGGCTACCTCGATTTAGTAGAGCCGGATACCAAGCAGCTTAAGCCTCATGTGGGCTTGGGAGCCCTGGCCGACTCGCTCAACAACCCGGTGAAGCCGGGGGAAGGCATTGCCGGAATAGTCTGGCAGACCGGTGAGCCTCTGGTAATAGACAACTACGATACCTGGCCGGAGCGGGTAAGGGAATTCCATTATAACACTCTCCGCTCCGTCATTGGCCTGCCGCTGTTGTCGGGCAACCAGGTGCTGGGCGTGCTGGGACTGGCTTACGATGCAGCTTCCAACCAGAGCTTTGGCCAGGAGGCCATCGAGCTCTTGAGACCGCTTGCCCGCCTAGCTACTATTGCCATTGAGAATGCTCAGCTGGTCGAGGCATTACGACAGTCTAATGCCGAACTACAAGCAAGCAATGAAGAGCTTGACGCCTTTGGACACACGGTAGCCCACGACCTCAAGAACCCACTGGGCAGCATTATCGGTTATGCTTACTTGCTCACAGACAAAGATAGCCCTCTATCCCCAGAAGATACCTATGAGCTGGCGCAAAACGTCGAAGAGCTAAGCCTGAGGATGGACAATATCATCGAGGAGCTGATGCTGCTGGCCGGGCTGCGCAAAGCGGACATCGAAATGGCACCGCTGGACATGGGCAATATCGTAGAAGAAGCTCAGAGACGGCTGGCCTTTATGATCAGAAACACACAGGCCGAGATCATCAGCCCTGCCCGGTGGCCGCAAGCGATAGGATATGCCCCTTGGGTTGAAGAAGTATGGATCAACTATCTCAGCAATGCCATCAAGTATGGGGGGCAGCCACTGCGTGTCGAGCTGGGCGCGAATCAACAAGGAGAATGTGTGTGTTTCTGGGTACATGACAACGGCCAGGGCCTGACGTCCGAACAGCAGGCTCGCCTGTTCAAACCCTTTGAACGGCTCGGTCAGGTATGCCTTAAAGGGCACGGGCTGGGCCTCTCGATTGTGCAGCGCATCGTGGAAAGAATGGATGGGCAGGTGAGCGTCGAGAGCCCCGGGATACCAGGAAAGGGATCTACTTTCAGCTTTGTCCTGCCCGCCAATACAGGGATTGGGGATCAGGGACTAGAGGGTAGGGAATGACAATGCAGGAATGCCTGCCTTTAGAAAGTGGCGAAGACTGAAGCCACAAGCTATCAGCCGGCTGCTACCGTCTCCATCATCTTCTCCCGCGCCTTGCGGTCCTTCTGGCGCAGCTCGTTGTTCAGGATGCGCTTACGGATGCACAACCTCTGCGGCGTTACTTCCAGAAGCTCATCCTCTGCCAGAAAGTCGATGCAGTCATCCAGGCTCATAATGCGGGGTGGGGTGAGCATGATGCGCTCGTTCTCCATCTTGGCACGGTGGTTGGTCAGGTGCTTGGTCTTGCACACGTTGATGGGCAGGTCGCCGGATCGGATGTGCTCGCCGACCACCATCCCCTCGTAGACTTCCACGCCGGGGCCAATGAACAATGAGCCCCTCAACTGGGCATTGTCCAACCCATAGGCAACAGCCACGCCGGTTTCAAAAGCCACCAGGCTGCCGAACTGCCGCCCATAGATAGGCCCGGCCAGCGGCTCGTAGCCGTAGAACAGGCTGTGTATCTGCCCCATCCCGCTGGTCGCGGTCAAAAAGCGTGCACGAAAGCCCAGCAGGCCGCGTGTCGGCACCAGGTACTTCAGGTAAGCAGTGCCGTTCTCGCTGCTCATATCGATCATCTGGCCGCGCCGGGCACCCAGCAGCTCTACCACTGTGCCGATCAGCCCTTCGGCCACTTCGATGTGAACTTCCTCGTAGGGCTCCAGCGTTTCCCCGGTAGCCGGGTCTTCAGAGTAGATCACTTCAGGCTTGGATACCTCGAACTCATAGCCTTCGCGCCGCATGGTCTCGATCAGGATGGCCAGGTGCAGCTCGCCGCGCCCACTGACGATGAAGCGGTCGGCCTGGTCGGTGTCCTCGACGCGCAGGGCGACGTTGTGACGGGTTTCTTCGTAGAGACGCTGGCGCAGCCGGCGGGACGTTCCCCAGCCGGTTCGCCCCTCGCGGCCGGCAAAGGGCGACGTGTTGACGCCAAAGGTCATCCGTACCGTCGGCTCTTCGATGCTGATAGGCGGCAGTCCATCACTTACGGCAGGGTCGGCAATGGTATCACTGATGCGCATCTCTTCGAGCCCGGCAAAGGCCACGATGTCGCCCGCGAAGGCCTCGTCTACCTCCTGTCGCGAGAGGTTGTGATGGGTGAACAGGTACTCGATCTTGCCGGGGAGACGCTCGCCTGCCGGGGTAATGCGTATCACATCCATCCCCTTGCGCAGCACGCCGGAGCGCAGCCTACCGACGCCTATCTGTCCCTTGTAGTTGTCGTAATCCAATGTCGTCACCAGCAGCGAGGCCGGCAGCCCGTCATCGATCTGTGGTCCAGGGATTTCCTTGACGATGGTCTCGAAGAGCGGCACCAGATCATCCTGCAGCGCATCAGGCTCATACCCGGCACGGCCTTCCAGCCCGATGGTGTAGAGCACCGGAAAGTCAGCCTGCTTATCGCTGGCCCCCAGCTCGATGAACAAATCGAAGGTCTCGTTGAGCGCATCGTGAATGCGCGCGCCCGAACGCTCGATCTTGTTGATCACCACGATGACCCGCAGGCCAAGCGCCAACGCCTTGCGCAAAACGAAGCGCGTCTGCGGCATCGGCCCCTCGGCGGCATCGACCAGCAGTAGGGCGCCATCGACCATATTGAGCACCCGCTCGACCTCGCCGCCAAAGTCGGCATGTCCGGGGGTATCGACAATGTTGATCTTGATGCCGCCCCAGGTAATGGCCGTGTTCTTGGCCAGGATGGTGATGCCGCGCTCGCGCTCCAGCGCGTTGGTATCGAGGATGCGCTCACCGACTAAAGCGGTATCGCGGAAGACCTTCGACTGTTTCAGCATCCCATCAACCAGGGTTGTCTTGCCATGATCAACGTGGGCAATGATGGCAATGTTACGGATATCGTCTCTTATGTGTGTCACAGTAAAAACCTCATAAAAAAGTGATGAGGCATGAGTGACGAGTCATGAGTAACACACTTACACCTCTGCCTCATCTCTCGTGCCTTATCTTATCAAGCGGGGTGGGCGGCGTTCGTCTGACGAAGGCGCCGGTTTGGGCGCTGACCGCTGATGGCGGTTGGCCGGTTGACGGCTTGCACTCGACGCGTGTCCCTGGGTCTGCTGCGCTCCTGCCCTGTTCTGCTTGTTTCGATTGCAGCTGCTGCGGCTGTTCCCATTCGTCTTACCATTCTGGGGTTTTGTATGCTGCCGGCGGCGTCCTTCGGACTTTGCCGGTGCAGCCGGCGCCTGAGTTGAGATGTAGGGATGACCATCAACAACCGCAACATGCTGCCTAATCAGGCGCTCGATGTCCTTCAGGTAGGCACGCTCATCGACGCTGCAAAAGGAGAGCGCAATGCCCGACGCGCCTGCCCGCCCGGTACGGCCAATGCGATGCACATAGGTCTCCGGCTCGTTGGGCAGGTCGTAATTAATGACATGTGTGATGTCTTCCACATCGATGCCCCGTGCGGCGATATCGGTGGCTACCAGTACGCGTGTCCTGCCGCTCTTAAAATTGGCCAGGGCACGCTCACGCGCGGTCTGAGACTTGTTGCCGTGAATGGGCTCGGCTGCCACGCGTGCGCGAGACAGCTGCTTGACCACCCGATTGGCCCCGTGCTTGGTCCGCGTAAAAACGAGAACGCGGGTCACCGCCGGATCATCCAGTAAGTGCTGAAGCAGCTCGATCTTGCTGCTCTTTTCCACAAAGTACACAGCCTGCTTGGTCTCTTCGACCGTCATGGTGGGCGGCGCTACCGACACCTGTACCGGATCAACCAGGATGGCATCGGCCAGTTCCTGAATATCACGCGGCATGGTGGCCGAGAATAACAGGGTCTGACGCTGTTTGGGCAATACCTTGACCACCCGCCTGACATCGTGGATGAAACCCATGTCCAACATGCGGTCGGCCTCGTCTAACACCAGCGCCTCGGCATGTTCCAGGTGCACGTGCCCCTGTCCGATCAGATCGAGCAGGCGGCCGGGCGTAGCCACCAGGATGTCGACACCGCGCTTCAGGGCCTGCACCTGCGGGTTCTGGCCGACACCGCCATAGATGACAGCAACCTTCAGGCCGGTGTGTCTCCCGTAGGCGCGGAAGCTCTCACCGATCTGGTTAGCCAACTCGCGGGTGGGTGCCAGTACCAGGGTGCGGATCGGCCGCCGCCCATTGCCGTTGCCGGAGGCAGCTAGGCGCTGCAAGAGCGGTAGGGCAAAAGCCGCCGTCTTGCCGGTCCCGGTCTGGGCACAGCCCAACAAGTCCTTACCTGCAAGTACGTGCGGTATAGCCTGCTCCTGGATGGGAGTAGGCTGGGTATAACCCTCGGTCCGCACAGCGTTCAGCAGGTTATGGTTCAACTTCAAATCTTCAAATCGCATAAAGTAATCCTAACTTTCTCGTTCCTATGAGCATTCAGCTCCGAGTGGTCAGCCTGTGGTTAGCGTCTGTGTTTGGCAACACAGGCGCTAGTAATGAGCCGATTGCTCGTCGATTTCTTCTTCCGTTACACAAAATAAAACCCGGCTTTGATGCCGGGTCCTGTTGTCTGTGTTTTTCCCACCTGGCTACCACTGGAGCTAAGTATATCTTACCGGGCACCTCTGTGCCAATGATTGCTTCTCAATGAGCCGGGCTTCCACGCACGTTGGGCTGATCACCATGCATAGAAACTAAAATCGGGTGCATTAACAAAATATGACAAAGGGCCTACTCAGCTATGTAGCGTAATGTGCTGGGCGATTAAACATCAAATCGTTTGGGTTAGTTCACAGTCAACAGCCAACAGCTAAAAGCCAATAGTTGAGAGCTGACAGCAATTGCCTCACAGGTTTGTAAAAATGCCATGGTTGACCGATTGCTATGCCTGGATAAATAAGCGGAACAATCCGATAGCTCACTAAACCCGTGGGGGCTGGTGCTTCCTGATACGGAATGTCACAAAAAATGAGAATACGCCCAAACTAATCCCAGCCGCAGCCGGATTAACTCCCCACGCAGGGGAACTAACCTCCCGTCGATGGGAACAAGCTTCCCACATAGGGGAACTAACCTCCCATCGATGGGAACAAACTCCCCATGCATGTCAGGTAGCACCGGCCACGGTCGAAGCAACTCCAGCAACGGGTGGATTTCTCTGTTCCGCCCCTGATCGCAGATCATCCGGATGGACACTCCCGTACAGACCGCATAGACGAGGACCCCCTTATCCCCAACCCCCGACCCCCCATACAAACAAATACCCATTGACGTTTTCTAATTTAGTGCTATAGTCCGGTAAACCAATCTATCGAGAGTTATTGTGACTACTGAGGAAACAAACAGCAGCGGGCCGGACCCGCTGCTCGATCTGCGTCGTATTGTTAAGGTCTATCACACACCTGCCGGTGACCGCCCGGCCCTAAAGGACATCAACCTTCAGGTCTATCCGGGCGAATTTGTTGCCGTAGTCGGCAAGTCGGGTGCCGGTAAGTCGACCCTGATCAACGTCATCACCGGCATCGACCGCCCAGACTCTGGTGAGATCATCATCGGCGGTACCCCCATACACACCCTTACGGAAGATCAACTGGCCCGCTGGCGCGGCAAGAACCTCGGCGTGGTTTTCCAGTTCTTCCAGCTTTTGCCCAACCTGAACCTGCTCGAAAACATCAGCATTGCAATGGACCTGTGCGATACCTACCCTGTCAGGGATCACAAAAAGTGCGCGCTGGAACTGCTCGATCAGGTGGGCATCGCTGAGCATGCTTACAAGATACCGTCCAAGATATCGGGCGGGCAGCAGCAGCGCGTGGCCATCGCCCGCGCCATGGCCAACGATCCGCCTGTCATCGTCGCCGACGAGCCGACCGGCAACCTGGACGAGCGCACAGCCGGCGAGATCTTTGACCTCTTCGAGAGCCAGGTTGAGCAGGGACGCACGCTGCTGGTGGTCACCCACGACAGGGAGATTGCCGCACGAGCGACGCGCCAGGTAGAAATAACAGATGGCGAAATACGGGGGTTGGGGGTTGGGAGTTAGGAATTAGGGAACAGCTTAGCGGATCAGCTCATGACCCATCAAAACTCTTCTGGTGTGTATTGTGGGTCAGAGGGCACGGATCACGGATCAGTCGTCAAATGTCTAATATCAAATGTCAAATATGAAATGCATGTAATGGAACTTCGAACACGCTGGCGTAAGATCATCAAAGACATCTGGGGCAACAAGACCCGCTCGCTGCTGGTTATCCTGTCGATTGCGGTGGGCGTGGCGGCCATCGGCATGATCAACAATACCATGTACATGCTGCGCCGCGACTTGTTTGGCGCGCACAGCGCCGGGAACCCGGCCAGTGTATCGCTCTATGTTTCTCCCTTCGATACAGACCTGGCCAGCGCCGTCGAAGCCATGCGCGAGGTTGAGTCTGTGCAGGCCCATCGAACGCTGTCTGCCCGCCTGATCCGCGTCGACGGCGCGCCGGAAGACATCCAGCTCGACGTCATCCCTGACTTCGACAATATGGCAATCAACCAGTACAGCATCGAGCAGGGGACGGAGGGGCCGAGCGTCCGCAAGATCATGATGGAGCGGCGCAGCGCCGAGGGGTTAGACCTCGGGATCGGCGACGTCGTCACCATCGAAACCGAGGACAAGCAGCGCTACTCGCTGATTGTCTCCGGCATCGTCCACGACCTGTATAACATTCCGTATAACATCTTGGGCGATGCATCGGCTTACGTCTCGATGGACACCTTGCGCTGGATGGGAGAGCAGCCCTATTACAATCGTCTCGACGTCATCGTCGCCGAGAACCAGGGCGACCGCGAGCACGCGCTGGACATCGCGGCCCAGGCGCGCGACCGGGTCATAGAGACATCGGGTTACGAGGTTTACCGCATCGCCATCCCCGGCATCAACTCCGATCCCGGCCAGCACTGGGCGCAGAGCCAGATCAACGGCTTCGTACTGGTGCTCCAGGTGATGAGCGTCCTGGCCATCTTCCTCAGCGGCGGGCTGGTCGTCAACTCGATCTCCGCCATTCTCTCCCAGCAGATCAGGCAAATCGGCATCCTGCGCTCGATAGGCGGGGTGCGCCGGCAGTTGATCGGGATGTATGTAGCCAACGTCTTTGTCCTAAGCGCGCTGGGCCTGGCGATGGGGCTGCCGCTTGGTATGTTGGGGGCCTGGTGGCTGACCAACTTTGCCGCCGGTTATTTGAACTTCGATGTGACCGCCATCACGCCCGATCCAAGCGTGACGCTGCTCCAGGTCGCCGTCGGGCTGATCATGCCGTTAGTGGTCGCTTTCGTCCCCATCTTTTCCGGGACGCGCATCTCCGTCTACGATGCCATTTACCAGTATGGTCTCAGCAGCGAAAATCAGGAAGGCGGGATCGATGCGCTGCTGGCCAAAGTCCGTAACATGCATCCTCCGGTGATGCTTTCGCTGCGCAACACCTTCCGCAAAAAAGCACGCCTGGCTTTCACGTTGATCACGCTGACCCTGGCCGGGGCAATGTTCATGTCGGTGTTCAGCACCCGCGCCTCGCTGACCGGGCAGATCAACCAGATCGCGCGCTATGTCGCTTTTGATGCGTCGCTCAACGTCATGCCGGGCCTGACCCGCTCATCGGTAGAGCGGGAAGCGATGCGCATACCGGGAGTCACGGTAGCCGAAGGTTGGGTGAGCGGAAGCGGCATCCTGATGCGAGCTGACGGCAGCGAGGGCGATGAAATCCAGCTGTACGGCGTTCCTTACGACTCAGTCACTATCGACCCCCTGCTGATCGATGGGCGTTGGCTGCTGGCCGATGATACAAACGGGGTGGTCGTCAACGATGACCTCCTGGAGCGCAAGCCTGATACGAGTGTTGGCAACGAGATTACGGTCAAGGTTACCGACCAGGAGCGAACTTACCAGATCGTTGGCATCGTCACCAAGCACCTCTCCGGCCCTCGTGTTTACATGACCTACGAGACCTTTGGCAAGGCGACCGGCCGGGCCAACCAGGCCGATATGGTGCGCGTTCGCCTTGAAGCTGCTAAGATCAGCAGCCCGGCTGCGCAGAAGCGTCTGGCCGCCGAGCTCGAAGAGCATTTTCAGGACGCCGGGCTGAGCAAAAGCAGCAGCCAGACCCAGAGCGAGATCTTCGGCAGCTTCACCGGCCCCTTCGATATCATTCTGATGGTTCTCGTCATCATGGCCGGGCTGCTGGCAGTGGTCGGCGGCCTGAGCCTGGCGGGCACCATGGGCATGAACGTCATGGAGCGCACACGCGAGATCGGTGTGCTGCGCGCTGTCGGCGCCAACAGTCAGGCTGTCCGGCAGGTGGTGGTAATCGAGGGTGTGGCGGTAGGGCTGCTGAGCTGGCTGTTGTCCGTCGCCGTATCCGGGCCGGCAGGTGTGGTGCTGGCCGGTGCCGTCGTCTATGCCGTATTCAAGGCCCCGGTGAATTTTCAATATTCTTTCGAGGGGCTCGCTATTTGGCTGGTTGTCATCGTCCTGATCGGGGTCTTTTCCAGCCTGGCTCCCGCTCGCAGCGCCGCCCGGCTGACGGTGCGGGAAGTATTGGACTACGAATAACATTGACGATTGACGACTGGATGATTGAAAAAACAGTTCACTGTAAAACGTGAACTGTAAACTGCTTTTGAAAGGTATTTCATGTTCCGGAACAAGAGACGTAACGGCGATGTACAGGTAGCTATCAAAGATGCTTCATTGATCGACCTGCGTGGGGTTTCCAAGGCCTACAAGACCGATGCGGGCGAGTTTACGGCGCTCGATGGCGTGACGCTGCAAATTGACCAGGGAGAGTTCGTCTCCATTGTCGGCAAGTCGGGCAGCGGGAAGACAACGCTAATCAACATGCTGACCGGCATCGACCGGCCTACCGGCGGGGAAATTCACGTGGCTGGGACGGCTGTCCATCACCTGAACGAAAGTGATACAGCCACCTGGCGCGGCAAGAACCTGGGGGTAGTCTTCCAGTTCTTCCAGCTTCTTCCCACCCTGACCGTGCTTGAGAATGTGACCCTGCCGATGGGATTGTGCAATCTCTACACCCGGCGTGAGCGCATCGAGCGGGCCAGGCATCTGCTGGAGCTGGTCGGCATTGCCGACGAAGCCGATAAACTGCCCAGCCGCCTCTCGGGTGGGCAGCAGCAGCGCGCCGCCATCGCCCGTGCCATGGCCAACGATCCACCCATCATCGCCACCGACGAGCCAACCGGCAACCTGGATTCTCACGCGGCGGAAGCCGTCATGCAGCTTTTCGAATCGCTGGTCGATCAGGGTAAGACGGTCCTCATGGTCACCCACGACCCCGAGCTCGCTGAGCGCGCACCGCGCACCATCACGCTGGCCAATGGCGAGCTGCTCAATGAGTACCTGGTGAGAGCGCTGCCAACCCTGCCCCACGATCTGCTGCTCGATGCCACCCGCCAGATCGAAACCAGTCTCTTTGCTCCCGGTGAGCTGATCATCGAGCACAACGCCGAGCCCGACAAGTTCTACGTGATCACCAAGGGCGATGTGGAGGTCGTACTGCCGACCCCCGACGGCAAGGAAGTACTGCTCGATTCGCTGGGACCGGGGCAGTTCTTCGGGGAGATTGCGCTGCTCAATGGTGGCCTGCGGACGGCGCTGGTGCGCGCCTCGCACGCGCCTGTCGAGGTAGTGGCGCTCAGCAAAGAGGTCTTTCTCGACGTCATCCACGCATCAAAAGAGACACTGAGCGAGCTGGCCGACATCATCACGCTGCGCACCAACCGGCTGGCGCTTGCAGGCAGCTCCCAATAAGCCACATGTCTGTCTCATACACGGCTGCGAAGTATCTTTTCAAAAAAGCGGGGAGACTTCCGAAGTCTTTATCCGAATCGTCTTGAAAGAAGGCCACCATCGAGACTTCGGAAGTCTTGGTCCCGGATTATTGAGAAAATACGCTGCGACTGTCTTTCCAATCGTCAATGTTATTGCATTACTTTACCCAGGATCTCATTGAGCACCTGGAGTGCTTCCAGGTTGCGCCGGACCGTACCATACCGGAGAAACATCTCGGTGAAGCGATTGACGATGTCGCCGGGGGGGATGGTGAGATGGTTGTCGCCCGCATCGACGCCCTGGTCAGGGAGCGTCTTGGTCGTTTCCCATAGATCCCATAGCGGTACGTTGTACTGGTAAGCCACCAGCCGGATGGTTTCATTCATGGGCTCTTCAGGTGACCAGGGATCATACTGCTGTGGCAATGTACTTAGCACAGGGATCACCCCCAGATCGAGCGAGCGCTCAACGATGGCACACATCTCGTAGTAAAACTGTGTGTCCGGCCCACCTTCAGATGCCCACGTTCGCAGCATGATCAGAGCTATAACCGGCTTGTGGTTCCGGTACTCGCATTCCAGCGGCGTCTCCTGTTCTTGAGGCCGGCAGTGCCCGGCATCAGCCCACAGCGAATCGAGGACAGCCGCGGAGTTAAACCCCGGGCTGTTAGCATATCCGATCCGTACAAAAGAACCCGGGAAATGATTGATCACTCCTTGTAGATACTGGAACTCACCCAACTCATAGCCCGGCCCCTCAAAACCGTGCAGGAAACGAGGCGACCATGACTCGGAGTCACCGATCTTGGAGAAGTTGTGTGGACTGTTGCCCAGCTCAAGCCCGTGCTGGTAGACGCTCTTCAGATGCGAGCCTACATGCCATAGACTGACATAGTAACTCGGATGCGGGCTGGGGATCGGGGTAGGGGCCGCTCGCGTCGGGCGCGGGGTGAAGGTATAAAGCGGCGTCTGGCTGGCCTCCGGCGTATTGGATGGAGTCAGAGTCTGGGTTGGCGTGGGAGTGCGCGTTGGCGTAGATGTAGGGGTGAGCGTCTCGGTCGGTGTAGCAGATGGTGTGAACGTTTTTGTAGGCCTGGCAGTAGGAATCGGCAGTGGGGTTGGACTGGGGGTGCTTTCCGGTCTGCCCGACAAAGCAGCCAATCGATCAGGGTTTTCTGCCAGCATCATGATCAGAACAAGCGCAATCAACCCCAACATAATCACAGCAGCAATCAGCGTGACCGTCTCGAGCGACATGGGTTGGTCATCTGGGAGGGGCTGGTGTGATGGCTCGGTCATTCGAATCGCGCTCTCCAATCCATTTACGCAGCATAGCACCAGCGAGGCAGTGTGTCAATTCGAAGTATTAGGGAGCAAGCGAAGGTGAAGCGAAAGGGAGACGGGAAAATGGTCCGCAAGAAGCTTCCTTGGAAAAACCATATGGTAAAAGCAGGTGCTTTTCAGTCCGGGGCAAAAGCCCTGGGCATCATTTCGGGTTGGTGCTAGTGTTCCGGGGCCTAAGTAAACCCTTAGTTATGGCTTGTCCTGGAACACTTAAACAGTTGGGTATGAAGGGCATCTTTACTGCTGGATTATTTCTGCCCAACTGTACTAGACCTCACCGGTTTTGTGTAATGTGTAGCCATCAAGCTATTGTGTGATTGACGACCGAAGGTCGTTTGGATTGAATGATTGACGATTGAAAAATGTCTCAAGCCATCCAGACAGTCATCGACCATCAAGAGCACCTGTTACCC
>JAFGMS010000108.1 GCA_016927375.1 Anaerolineae bacterium | reverse complement strand
TTGGTTTTACCAGATGCGACCTTTTTATCAAAAACTCAACCCACAAATATCTCTATTTCTGTCACAACCCCATGAACCATCCCGGAAATTCCTATAAGATCAAGTTTGCCAGAAAAGCAAAATGCGATACACTTGTTCTACGTCAATTGTATCTACCACAATACTTGTGGGGTTAAGGGAAGGAGTATTCACATGTTTCAGCAGTGCATTATCATTGGCAATCTGGGTTCCGATCCGGAAATGCGTTATACGCCTGATGGTACCCCAGTGACTTCTTTCAGAGTAGCTGTGAACCGTAAATGGACATCCGCTGATGGGAATCAGACGGAGAAGACCTGGTGGTTCAGGGTGACCTGCTGGCGCAGGTTGGCAGAAACCACCAACCAGTATCTCAAAAAAGGTCGTCAGGTGATGGTTGTAGGTGAAATTGACGCTTCAGCCTGGACAGATCAGGAAGGCCAGCCGCGGGCGGCGCTGGAACTGACCGCGCGTGATGTCAGGTTCCTGGGCGGCAGTCGTGATGATGCTGGTGGTGACATGGAGGGAAGTACGTCTATCCCTCAAGGTGAGGAGGATATTCCCTTTTAAGCAATGGACAATCTGGAAGCAATAACCGAATCGTTGCAAGATGATTTTGAGTTAAAGAATGCAGCCCGTGATGAGGCCCTGACACAGTCACGAGCTTTGATACGTTT
Organism: Anaerolineae bacterium; assembly: GCA_016927375.1. Classification (GTDB taxonomy): domain Bacteria; phylum Chloroflexota; class Anaerolineae; order Aggregatilineales; family UBA3940; genus JAFGMS01. Next base: position 12,241 of record JAFGMS010000108.1, on the reverse strand, counting down.
TTGTGCAAATGCTATCCGGGCCATCCATAGAGAGGCATGGGAAGAGGCTCAGAAAGGTATCGAGATCGCCAGACATGCTGCTGAGGAGCTGGCAGATGGGGTCCAAGATCATCCGGATCTTTATCAGGCGGGGTATATTCAGGATGCGCTCAAAGAGTTAGTCGAAGCCTGTGTGACTTATGCTCTGGTACGACATGAGCATCTTCCTACTCCAGAGCAGCTTAAGGTGACGCCTGCAACCTATCTGAACGGTTTGGCAGAAGCAGCCAGCGAGTTACGCCGAACCATTCTCGATATTATCCGCACCGGTCATAAGGACGAAGCGGAATATCTTCTGGAAGCAATGGACGCCACCTACGCTGTATTGATGACCTTTGATTTTCCCGATGCTATAACTGGCGGTTTACGTCGCCGCGTTGATAGCTTACGAGGTGTACTGGAGCGAACACGCGGCGATTTGACCAACAGCTTGCGCCGGCAGCAGCTTCAGGATGCCTTGGCTGAACTGGAAAGAAAGCTCGATCTCACCACTGGATTGAATGCGGACTGAGAAAACAGTTCGTTGCTTCAGTAACGGATGGTGGTGGGGTGTTGAAGCCCTTGCTATAATCTGGCAGCTTCTCACAACGAAATGATTGAGGGCCGGAGAGCAGATCCGAACCGGCCCTCTATGTTCGTGTAGGTATGATTATGAAACTACGACTCCTTACCTTTGTTTTTGTGATTCTTGTTCTGGGAGCATGCGTTTTCTTTCCCAATCCGGAACCTGCTGAACCACCAGGGCCAACCTTGACACCCACGCCGCCCCTGGATCAGCCTGAGGGGGTTGCTCAGACTTTCCTCAATGCCTGGATGGCCGGTGACTATGCAGGCATGTATAGCCTACTATCTCCCAATAGCCAGGCCACAAATACTCTGGAAGAGTTCACCGATACCTACACAAGTACAGCCGCAGCCATGACCTTGATTGACCTGGAGGCTGTCCCACGTTCAGCGTTCTCTGAGAGCACCGGGACAAGTGCCTTTTTTGCTTTCGAGGTTACTTACAACACGCAGGTGCTGGGGCCCATCGAACTAAAGGACCAGCGGATGTCACTTGTTTTCGCTGATGGCCGCTGGGGGGTTGTCTGGTCACCCAGCTTGATCTTCCCGGAGCTGGCGAGCAGTAATACTCTCCAGTTGGAAGTCGAGACACCCGAGCGGGCCAACATCTATGACCGGAATGGCCTGCCGCTGGTCACGGCTGACGCTCAAACCTATACCATTACCATAGTGCCGGGTCAGATCAACGAAAATTTCGAAGGCCAGATGCTTGACCTCCTTAGCCAGGTGCTGCGCATGACGCCGGCAGATATCAAGAAAAATTATGACGGTATGCCCGCTGATCGGACAGTAGCACTGGGCGACGCTGATGCGGAGACTATCCAGGCTAACTGGAGCGCACTCAATAGCTACAACGCTGCTCTTGGTTTTGTCGAGAAGACAGGACGCCGTTATTTTGACAGGCTGGCTCCTCATGTGATGGGCTACACAAGCTATATCACGGTCGAGCAGTTGGAAGAATATCAGCAGCTAGGTTATCGAGGTGATGAGATCATTGGCCAGAGCGGGCTGGAGAAGTGGGGCGAGAGCTATCTGGCCGGGACCCGGGGCGGGACACTGAGTGTTTACACCGCACAAGGACAGTTCTACCAACAGCTTGCAAGCAGACAATCTGAACCTGCCCAGAGCATCTACACCACCCTGGATCGCAACCTGCAAACAATGATTCAGGATATTATAGTGGAAGCCTACGCTGCCTCAGAGACGACCTGGGCGCCAACTGCCGGTGGAGCGGCTGTGGTGGTTCTGGATGTCAATACTGGCGCAGTGCTCGGCATGGCCAGCTATCCGGACTACGATCCCAACGTTCTCCATCCTAATAATTCGCATCCTCTCTACACAGATACCTATGTTCAGGATCTGCTAAACGATCCTCGCAAACCATTCTTTGGTCGTGCGACACAGGGAGAGTATCCAGGCGGTTCGGTTTTCAAGATCGTTTCTATCTCTGCCGCTTTGGACAGCGGACTCTTTGAGCCAAGCTCGCCTTATACCTGTACAGGAGTATGGACAGGATTAGGAGCCGATACGCCGCGTTATGACTGGCTGGAAGGCGGTCATGGGACGCTCACGCTAGCACAGGCATTGACGGCCTCATGTAATCCCTATTTCTATAACATAGGACTGGTGACGGGGCGAGAAGACTTTGACCTAATCCCGTCTTATGCCCGCCAATATGGTTTTGGACAGGAGCTTGGGATCGAGATTGAAGAGGAGCCGGGCCTGGTACCCAATCCAAACTGGTTGTTCCAGGAGCGTGGCCAGACGTGGACGCTTCACGACAGCGTCAATATTGCGATTGGCCAGGGTGATATTTTAGTAACGCCTCTCCAGATTGCCGTTATGGTTTCCGCGGTAGCTAATGGCGGAACAGTCTACCGGCCCCAACTCATCGATCATATTGGCCTGCTGGGTGAAGAACCGTCAGTCACCTTCGAAACTGAAGTGCTCAACACCCTATCCCTCTCTCAGGAGGATCTGGCAGTGATCCGGGAGAGCATGCATCAGGTGGCAGCTGATCCTGTCATCGGAACAGCTGAATATCGCCTGGGCAGCTTGAACAATCGGCTACCAATCGCCGGTAAGACAGGCACAGCCCAGGTTTCCTCTCCTAATACACCGCCCATTGCCTGGTTTGCCGGTTTTGCCCCCTATGATGAGCCCGAAATAGCTGTCGTCGTCATGATCGAGAATGGCGGGAACGGTTCCACTGTTGCTGCTCCGATCTTTCGTCGCATCATAGAGCGTTGGTACGACCTGCCGGAGCTTCCCTGGCCCGATGACTGGGGCAACCCAGAAGAATTCGAGTTTGTGAAAGATAGGGGAGAGTAGCCCTAGTCTGATGAAGATAAAAAGGCCCCGTTCAAGGGGCCTTTTGCTTTGAAGCATCGAGTGACTTACCATGTGGTCTGGCTGTGCTGCATCTCTTGTCGTACTGCTTGGTACAGTACTTCGGCTTTAAGCTCATGTAATGTGTAACATGGTCCACCCAGATGATCGGCAAGCCGTTTGGCTAGGCCCTGATCGAAGCTGGCATGCTCCATGTTGATCACCACCGACTTGACGCCTTCTTCCTGAATCTGCCGGGCCAGGTACTGCGACTCTTCCTGCGGTGGGAGGTTGCCCATCGACACATTGCCTGCCCCATCAGTTAACATGATCATTAGAGGCAGTACGTCGGGATGGGAAAGCTTATCACGGCGGAAGACTTCGTGGGCAAGGGCGAGACCAGCCGAAAGAGGGGTCTTGCCTCCTACCGGAATATCAGCCAGTGCTTTCTGTGCCAACTGAACCGAGTTGGTTGGTGGCAGCACAATCTGGGCACGGTTCTTTTGGAAGACAATCAAACCTACGCGATCCCGGTGCTGGTAAGCATCGGTGAGCAGAGAGAGGATGGCACCCTTGGTTGCAGTCATGCGCTCGGCAACAGCCATGCTCCATGAGGCATCCACCACAAAAAGCACCAGATTGGCCTGCTTGGTGACCCGGATCTTGCGCTGTAGATCCTGCTTGCGAATAGCAAAGGCCAGATCGCCATTATCCCGTTCGATCTGGTAGGGAGCAGCGGCCCGGAAAGTGGCATCGAAGGCAATATCGGTGTTCCCATTGGCCGGGCGAGATTGGACATAACGCCCGCGCTTACGCTCGGTGCGCGTCCGGCTGCGCCTGCCTCCCTGGCGTCGGGTAAGCCTGTCCAGCGGCGTATCGAGCCGCCGGGCTACATGAAACTCTGCGCCGGTTTGTACCTGCTGTCCCCCCTCCCACCAACGGGCATCCTGGCTCTGGAATACATTCTGTTGTGCAGGTTCAGTGGGACCGACCTCATCAAGCTCTTCGGCTGTTTGCTCGTCTGCTAGCGTTTCACCGGCTTTTTTTTTACGTCAGGCGATTCGCTGGCGGTCTGTTCCGTGCTTTCGGCAGCTACAGACTCGTCATAGGCCTGTTCCAGACGGTCTTCGAGGTTTTCTAAAGTGACCTCTGTCTCTTGGAAAGGCCCACGCTTGAGACGATGCGGAAGCGCCAACTCTGCCGCGAGCAGAATATCCTGATCGGTGATGGTTGTTCTCTCATCGAGAGCAGCCTGAGCCCGCGCGGCTTTGAGGATCACCAGGTCGGCGCGATGCCCGTCCACGCGCAAGCTGGATGTCAACAGAGCAATCGCTGCCATGTTCTGGCGCGTATATTCCACCTGATCCACAATCTGGCGGGCACGCACGATTTCTTGGGAGAGCCTTTCTTCATAAGGTTGCCATCGCTTCCGGAAATCGAGGGGGTTCTGCTCGTAATCAATGCGGCGTTCCATGATCGCCATACGTTGTACCTGCGATGCAATACCCTGCACATCAACGCACAAGGCAAAACGGTCGAGGAGCTGTGGGCGCAGCTCGCCCTCCTCTGGGTTCATGGTCCCGATCAAGATGAACTGGGCCGGGTGCGTGAAGCTGATACCTTCCCGTTCGACCACATTAGTTCCCATCGCTGCCGAGTCGAGCAGCAAGTCGACAACATGATCATCGAGCAGGTTGACTTCATCGACGTACAGGATGCCACGGTTGGCTGCGGCCAGCACACCGGCTTCGAAGAAGCGCTTACCCTGCTGGATAGCCTTCTCGATGTCCAGCGTGCCCACAACACGATCTTCCGTGGCGCTGACAGGCAAATCGACCAGACGAAGTCGTCGTCTTATCGTAGGCAGCTCCTCTGCTCCACGGCCGTTTCGCTCACGGCACTCATCGCACCACGTCTCAGGCTGATGAGGATCGCAGCTGAAGCGGCAGTCAGCCACCACATCGATCTCGGGCAGCAAGGCGGCCAGAGCCCGTGCGGCCGTGCTCTTAGCCGTGCCGCGCTCACCCCTGATGAGCACACCCCCGATTTGAGGACTGATGGCATTTAAGATCAGGGCACGCTTCATGCGTTCCTGTCCAACGATTGCCGTAAATGGAAAAATAACGCTTTGCATAAAAACCTGTCCCGATTCCGATAGTTTAGGGTCTGTTAAAATGAACTCCTACACTCTTGCGGGGCTTTCCTGGCAAAGAGAGGGGCTTATTCGTTCGCGGACCCTTGCGTAAAACTCATCGTATTTGAGTTTTGACGCCCGGATTATACCTCCAGCGGCGAATCCTCACACAAACAAACTCTAGTTGAAGCAATGAAGCATGGTAGGAAGCGTTGAGGAACAGGTAGAAAGCATCGGAGAGCAGGTACATAACATTCTGTAATCTTGCACCTTGTATCGAACATCCTGTTATAATTAACAGGTCGGTTTGCATCCCGCAGCAAGGAGTATGTTCGATGGCATCCATTCAAGACGTATGCGAGCAGATCTTACAGAATGTCGAGAAAGTCATTGTTGGTAAGCGTAAAGAAGTAAGCCTGACCCTAATCGGCTTGTTGTGCCAGGGGCACATCCTGATTGAAGATGTGCCGGGGGTCGGCAAGACGATGCTGGCAAAGGCTATGGCGCGCTCCATTGGCTGCAACTTCAGCCGCATCCAATTCACTCCAGACATGCTTCCCAGTGATGTGACAGGCGTCTCGGTCTTTAACCAACAATCGCGCGAGTTCGAGTTCCGCCCCGGTCCGATCATGGCTCAGATCGTCTTGGCGGATGAGATCAACCGGGCCACACCCAAGACACAGTCAGCGCTGCTGGAGGCGATGGAAGAGCAGCAAGTCACGGTCGATGGCACAACTTACCGGTTAGCCAGTCCGTTTCTCGTCTTGGCGACCCAAAATCCTATCGAGTATGAAGGGACGTTTCCTCTCCCAGAGGCCCAGCTCGACCGTTTCCTGCTGCGAATCAGGTTGGGCTACCCGGCGCCGCCTGATGAAGTGCTCATTTTGGAGGCGCAGCAATTCCAACACCCAATCGAAGAGCTATCACAGGTTGTCTCCGTTGAAGACCTGCTTGCTGCTCAAGAGGCGATCAAGCAGGTTTACCTGGATCGTGAGCTCAAACGCTATATCATCGATCTGGTCAGTGCCACGCGTGCCCACGATGACATCTATCTGGGCGCCAGCCCGCGGGGCAGCCTGGCTCTGTACCGTACCAGCCAGGCTCGCGCGGCATTAGAAGGACGCGACTTTGTACTGCCGGATGACATCAAGGCAATGCTCGAAGTCACTCTGGCTCATCGCATCATCGTTGGCCCAGCAGCCCGCATCAAGGATGTTACAGCTGAGGGAATAATTGCTGATTTGGTGCGCAAAATAGCTGTTCCTGGTGCCACACTGGGCGCTACTCGCAGCTGACTGGCAAAGCAATGCAACGGCGACGCAATGCAATTTATCTGATTATCGGTTTCAGCTTGTTGTCCGGCTTAATCACAGGGCGGACCTTCTTTTTTAATGTCACCTATGTCTTTGCCGGTCTGTTGGTGCTTTCTTTCATTTGGGCATGGAATGGGGCAAATTGGCTGCGGTTGACACGCCAAACACGGGCCAGACGCGCCCAGGTTGGGCGCTATGTAGAGGAACGCTTTGCTGTCCGGAACACCAGCGTACTGCCCAAGCTCTGGCTGGAGATTTACGATCACTCGGACCTGCCAGGTCACTTTGCCAGCCAGATCGTCAGCAATCTGGGTTCCAGAGCCATGGTTACGTGGATCGTACGGACATTGTGCATCCGGCGCGGCGAATTCCTTCTTGGTCCCTTGCGCGTAGTGGCCAGCGATCCCTTTGGATTATTTGAGATCGAGCGCAAGATCAGTGCTACTTCAAAATTAGTTGTCTATCCGGCCACAGTCCCAATCTCCGATTTCGCTCTGCCCTCTGGCCTGCTCCCCGGAGGCGAGGCTCTCCGCCGTCGTACGCACCACATAACAACTAATGCTTCTGGCGTGCGTGATTATGTGCCGGGCGACAGTTTCAGCCGCATTCACTGGCGCAGCACAGCGCGCCGGGATCGATTAGTTGTCAAGGAATTTGAGCTCGACCCGCTGGCTGATATCTGGATTGTGATGGATGCCGAACGGATAGTTCATGCCGGCGAATATAGGCCTAATGAGGCGGATGCCAAAAAGCTGCCCTGGGAGATTGATGCCCAGTTTTCCATTCCTCCTACAACAGAAGAATATGCTGTGACTGCAGCCGCATCGCTGGCGCATCACTTCCTACGCAAGGATCGGACAGTCGGTTTTGTAACTTGCGGGCAGCATCATGAGAGTATCCAGGCCGATCGGGGCGGGCGCCAGATCACCAAGATCCTGGAGACGCTGGCAGTTATCCGGGCACAGGGAACGATGCCCCTTGAGCAGCTGCTCACGTTAGAATGCAACCAGCTGGCACAAGGCACAACGGTGATTGTGGTCACACCGTCGACACGTGAAGGCTGGACGGCTACCGCACATCGTCTTCTTCGTAGGGGGCTGCGGGTGATTGGTGTTCTCATCGATCCGGAGAGCTTCGGCGGCCGGCCTGGCATGAAGCAAACAGCACTGCATCTCAATAGTATGAATATCCCGACATATGTTGTGAAGAAGGGTGATAATCCGCAAGCGGTTTTGAGCCACCGGTTCGCAGGTGGCTAATCTCATAGACTGCCATCACCATATTCAGCCGGCACACTGGCGCATCGATGGCAGTCGTAGTGCATAAAAAGCCGCGAGCACGCCGAAAGCCAGAGACACTGCAAACAACACACTGTATGATGTCGTTGCGAGCAGCCAGCCGGCCAGAGTAGGTGCTATGACTCCAAGGCTGTTGATGGTACTGAAGGCCCCCAGGTAAATCGTGCGCTGGCTGGCTGGAGCAATGTCCAAAACGTAGTTCGTGAAGCCAAGAAATAACAAGTTGGTCGCCAGACCGATGCAGATGTAGATCCACAGATAAGCATTGCGAAGCAGGATTATGGTTTCTACGCTGCTCAAGCTTGTGATGAGTGCCAGAATGGGTGCACTGAGAACGATGACCGCGCCGATCTGAACGGAGTGCTGCGGACCACGCCGGTCGGCTATGCGGCCCAGGATGAGGCTGGCGAATATTGTCCCTACCGTTTGGGCGAAGATAAAAACGCCGATGGTCTGTTCCGGAATGTGAAGCTCTTCCGTCGCGTAGAGTACATAGAAGGGAAAGGCCATCATGCCGTAAGAGAAGAGCACACGTGCGATTATCACCTGGCGCAGGCGATGATCTTCGTTCACAATCTGGATTAGGTGGCGGCCAAAGTCACGCCAGACGATTGGGGTAGCCGAGGCTTCTTCGTCTGTCGGCGGCGGCTCATAGATCATGGTTGTGCCTATAGCTGAAATGTACAGTGCCGCGCCACCCAACGCGAAGATCAAGGCGAAATTGTTAGGAAAAGGTAGCCCCCCTTCGCTCAAGGTCTGACGAACCAACTCAGACGCTCCCATCACACCCACAGCAGCAATAGACTGCCAGATCGAGATATAGCGTCCCCTTTTATCGGGCGGAAAGGCCCGCCCCAACATATCGAGCCAGCAAACAGCCGCGACGGCATCACTACCAAGGAATATGGCCAGGGCGATGTAAAGCATGGCCTGGATTAACCATGGAGGGTTGGCCCCTGTTGCAGTTATCAGGACGGCCATGGCAGGTATGGTAATGCGCCCGGCAAAAGCTATCACCAGGATAAGCGGCTTCTTGCGCTCGAAACGTGCAACGATGTTCCCGGCGAACAGTTGAGGAAGAGACCAGGATAGGCCGAATATGGTAACCAGAAGCCCCACACTGGTCGATGAAGCACCCAGCTGCGAAACGAAGGTGGGTAAGATTGTATTGACGTTGATGAAACCAAGCGCAACGCTGAAGGCGATGGTGTCGAGGCCAAAAGCGAAAAGGTTGCGTTTTTGTTTGGGATAGGTCGGGTTCATAGAGTTCACAGTTCCCAATTCATGGCTCACAGTCTACCGTCCGCTATATTCAGCCACCAGTTACAAAGTGGGCAAAGCGAATCAGCCAGATGAGGCAAAGTCATGGTGATGTTATGCCATTCAGTTATACGCTATCAGCCGCCAGCTTTGCATAAAGCTTGCGTAGCTGCCGGGCGGTAGCCTGCCAGGTAAACTGTCTGATGCGTGTGTAGCCTTTTGTGATAAGAACCTGGCGTATGGTTTCATCGCTCAAGGTCGTCCGGAGAGCCTCGGCAAGCTCATCGACATTGTAGGGATCGATGCACAAGGCTGCATCACCCACAACCTCAGGCAGCGAGGAAGTATTAGATGTCACAACGGGCACCCCGCAGGCCATCGCTTCCAGCGGCGGGATACCAAAACCCTCGTAAAGGGATGGGAAGGCAAAGACCCGAGCCCCACTGTAAAGCGCGGGCAGATCGCCATCATCGACAAAGCCAATGAGCTTTACGCGGTCTTGCATGTGCAGAGCTTCGATGCACCGGTAGAGCGGACTGGCCAGCCAGCCTTTGCCGCCTGCTATTACAAGCCTGACATCGGACCGTTCCAGGCAGCGAAAGGCTTCAACCAGACGCTCGTAGTTCTTGCGCGGCTGTATTGTGCCAACAGCGAGGATGTAAGGCGCATCGCCGAGCTTATATCGATTGCGGATGGCCTGCAAAGCCTCCTGATCGTCAACGCGGCGGAAGTGGCTGTCAACCCCGTTATGGAGGATGCTGATCTTATCGGCAGGCGTCCCATATAATGTGATCAGGTCTTGCTGTGTGGCCGCCGAGACTGCTATGATGTGATCGGCCCGGGCCACCGAGCGCGGCACCACGGCGTTCAGGTAGGCGCGCAAGGCAGGTGTCGACGTCTCAGGGGCGCGAATGAAGGAGAGGTCGTGCACAGTCAGAAGCGTCCGGGTGCCCTGGCGGGTTGGCGGCAGGGTGAAATCGGGGGCGTGCAGCAGCGATATAGGCCCCGTCCACAGCTCGATCGGGACTGGGATGTGTGCTCGATGCCACAGCCTGGCAAACCATTTTTCTCCCAACCGGGCAGGCCGCCAGTCGAAGTTAGACCCAGGCGAAGGGGCCAGCTTGTCGCGTCTCTGCCCGGCAGCAAAGAGACGATAGGGAGTCTGTTTGTCCTCAGCGGCCAATGCTGTGATCAGCTCGCGTGTATAACGGCCGATGCCGCCACCTTGAGTGAGCGCGGAAGTGTAATCGATGGCAATTGGCTGGTTCATGGCGGTATCCACTTTGTTCAGAAGAGCACTGAGTGCTACGCAGCATGTGCTGTGACAAAAGCTCTGGAGGATGTCATGACGTTAATCTGTCTTGGCGGAGCGTTGATCATAGTAGAGCTTGTGAAAGATATGCTGAGAAAGATATGCCGAATTATACCGTCGATGGAGTATAATCAGTACTTTGCTTTTTGCAGGTAAGGACACCGAGAAGCCTTTAACTCAGCCCTTTTCAAGGAAAACACTTATGAAATACGGCATATATTTACCAAACTTTGGCCCTTACGGAGACGCTCGCGTGCTGGCCGGCCTGGCCCAAGATGCCGAGAAGGCCGGTTGGGATGGCTTCTTCCTCTGGGATCACATTGCAGGCTGGAAGCTGCCGATAGTCGATGTGTGGGTCGCTCTGGCAGCAATCGCCATGCACACTAAGCGCATCCGTATTGGCACCACAGTCACCCCACTCCCTCGCCGCCGCCCCTGGAAAGTGGCCCGCGAGACCGTCTCGCTCGATCACCTTTCGGGGGGGCGCCTGATACTCAGTGTTGGTATTGGGCTCGGAGAGGATGAGTGGGATCATCTTGGCGAGGAGACCGATCCCAAAAGGCGCGGAGCAATGCTGGATGAAGCTCTCGATATTCTAGTTGGGCTGTGGACTGGCGAGCTGTTCAGCTATGCAGGACAGCATTACACCGTCCAGGACGCACACTTCTTACCCAGGCCGGTCCAACAGCCTCGCATTCCCATCTGGGTTGGCGGTTTCTGGCCCAACAAGGCTCCTTTCCGCCGGGCAGCGAAGTGGGATGGCGTATTTCCCCTGTTTCTGGAGGCAGAAGGAGAGGGACAAGAGCTTGCTCAACTTGAGGAAGCATTAAGCTACATCAATGCACAGCGCCCGAGTGAGCAGCCCCAGGACATTGTTTGTATGGGGATCACCCCCGGGGATGAGGCTGAGCAAGCTACCGATATGGTCAGAAAGCGCGCAGATCTCGGCGCGACTTGGTGGCTGGAGCTCATCGCCCCCTTCCGGTTTGGAAAGGGCTTCGAAGATGAGTGGCCGGTCAAGGCTTTGCGTGAGCGGATACTTCAGGGACCGCCGCAAGTTGGGAGAACTTCATGAAAATCATCATTGGAATTCTAGTCGTGCTGATTGTCTTATCTGTCGTGGCCTACCTGGGCTTGCAGATTCAGCCCAGGCCCTTCGATGCCTACCCTGCCCAAGCGCCAAAATTGGAGACTGTCCCCCTACCGGACAATCTGCCCGCTCCCGTAGAGCGCTTCTACCAGACTCTCTATGGCGATGAAATCCCGGTCATCGAATCAGCGGTGATCACCGGACGAGCCCGGCTGCGCGTGTTCGGGATCACTTTCCCCTCGCGCTTTCGCTTTACCCATGTGGCCGGGCAAGATTACCGGCACTACCTTGAAGCAACCATCTACGGCTTGCCAATCATGAAAGTCAACGAGCACTTCCTGGACGGCAAGAGCCGCCTGGAGCTGCCCTTTGGCGTTGTCGAGAATGAGCCCAAGGTCGATCAGGCCGCCAACCTGGGCCTATGGGCCGAATCGATCTGGTTTCCGGCCATCTTCATTACCGATTCTCGCGTTCGCTGGGAGCACATCGATGACGATACAGCCTTGCTGATTGTGCCTTTCGGTGAGGATGAGGAGACCTTCGTGGTGCGCTTCGACCCGAAGACGGGCTTGATACATGCGCTCGAGGCTATGCGTTACAAAGAGGTCACCGATGAAGCTAAGACCCTCTGGATCAACCAGGCTTACGAGTGGCAGGAAATCGACGGGACCAAGGAACCTGTCGGCGCCGTCATTTGGCTCGACGAGGGCACACCCTGGGCGGTGTTTACTGTTGAGGAAACAGTCTTCAATACCGATGTGAGTGACTATGTTCGGGCCGAAGGGCCGTAACTGATCAAGTCATTGTGTGATTGACGATTGAATGATTGACGATTGAAAAACGATCATTGCGACGACCAGACAATTATCCAATCGTCACCTGTCTTGTTGTCTAGTACATCCA
>JAFGMS010000107.1 GCA_016927375.1 Anaerolineae bacterium | reverse complement strand
TTCTGGTTGCTCAGGAAAACTTGACATTGTCAAAGTAATCAGTTTTCAAATAACTCCCTCGCACATCACAGAGTCATCAACCATCTCGGAATACTGTTTTAAGGGAAAATCATCATGGCCCGACTGCTCGACCAAATCCTCATCATCGACATCGAAGCTACCTGCTGGGACGGCCCAACGCCGTCAGACCAGGAGGGCGAGATCATCGAGATTGGCCTTGCCACTCTAGATATTGCCACGCTCAAGCCGCTGGAAAAGCGCAGCATCCTGATCAAGCCTGAGCGCTCCACCGTGAGCCCATTTTGCACGCAGCTGACGACACTGACGCAAAAACAAGTCGATCAGGGTATCAGCTTCGGTGCAGCCTGCGATCTTCTCAAGAAAGACTACCACGCCCGCAGCCGTACCTGGGCCAGCTATGGCGATTACGACCGCCGCCAGTTTGTCCGGCAGTGCGAAGCGCGCCAGGTGGCCAACCCTTTCGGCCCAAGCCACATCAATATCAAGAACCTCTTTGCGCTCGTCTACAGATTGTCTCGCGAAGTCGGCATGGCACAGGCGCTGAAACATCTGGATATCCCCCTCGAAGGTACCCATCATAGGGGCATCGACGATGCCTGGAATATTGCTCATATCCTGGCAAGGCTCCTATCCGATTGTCGGATGCCAGGTACTGAAGCGGATATGCTGTAGCGCCATTGTTTCACCTTCTCTCTCAAAAGCCCCTATACTTCTGCCATACTCATCACGCGTCCACAACCGTATCAAGCCGGCTACCTCGCCTTACACGGTGCCTCACCGTTATCAGCCATCTGCTAGCAGTTCCGTCCCGTTTTGTCGATCATCCTGCCCCATGCTAAACTGATCGCTGCCGGATGAGCATACTCTTGCGGGGAGCGATGTATAAAGTTGCCCCCTTATCGTACACTGGAGCACAGCCACCATGCCCCCATTCCGCGATGTGTATTGGAACGTTCCCCAGTGGGCTAGAATCCTGATGTATGTTTCACAAGGGCTTGGTCTGGCAATCCTGATTGCCAGGCTCTACCAGCACTTTCATCTGTGGCTCAAGGGACGGGGAGGCAAGCTACCATTCGATCACTTTGGATGGCGTACCGCACGGGTGTTCAAACATGCGGTTCTGCAAGTCCGTATCGCTCGTGAGCGCCATGCCGGCATCATGCACCTGTTGATCTCTTTCCCCCTGGTCATACTGATCATCGGTATGGAGCTTCCCATCATAGACAACATCCTCTACTCACGCATACTCAACTCCAGGCTGCTACAAGGCAGGTTCTACCCACTCTACGATTCGCTGGTGGATCTATGCAGCCTGGCAGCCCTGGTCGGTATTGTGATGGCAATCTCCCGGCGCAATATCCGGCGGCTCCCCCGGTTATCAGGCGGCGCACAGTTCAATCTGACCTTGTTTATGCTCCTGACGCTGCTGCTGTCGGGGTTCCTTATACAGGCCACCAAGCTGGCTGTCGCTCAGCCTCCTTGGGATATCTGGTCGTTTGCCAGTTATGCGCTCGGACAAGGATTGTTAGCGCTGGGTCTCAGCGAGCAGTTGCTGCGATCTATTCATGTAGTCGCCTGGGTGACCTACTTCCTGAACATGGGGCTAATCTTTGGCACCTTCCTCGATCTGCCGGTCAAGCATATCATCTACGCGCCGCTCAATATCTTCTTCGCTCCCTTCCAGACACGAGGCGCGCTGGTGCCCGTCGATCTGGATAACGATGATGTGGAATATGGCGCCTCACAAATCGGCGATTTTACCCCCGACCAGCTCATGAACGGTGATGCCTGCACCGAGTGCGGCCGCTGCCGGGTTGCCTGCCCGGCAACGATGGCCGGCACGCCGCTCGACCCCCAGCAAATCGTCCTGGATATCCGGACAGGGCTACGGCGTCATGCTTCAACGATGCTTAATACGCCTAAAAACAGCTGGGGTGAGATGCCTGTCCTCGGCACGCTCATACCAAAAGAAGCGGTATGGGCCTGTACTACCTGTTGGGCCTGTGTTGATGAATGCCCGGTGCGTATCAACCACGTTAACCTGATCGTCGATATGCGACGTGAGATGATGAAGAATGAGAACGATATTCCTCCAACACTCCTGAGTGCCATGCACAATGTCGAAAACGGAATGGACCCCTGGGGCAACCCCAAGGGCTCGCGTCTTGACTGGGTAGGAAACTTAGATGTGCCATTGATGGCGGAGAAAAAGAGAGCCGATGTGCTGTACTGGGTGGGCTGTGCAGGCGCCTTCGATCCGGACAGCCGGCAAACTACCCGCGCGATGATCAAGATTTTCGAGGCAGCTGGCATCGACTATGCCATATTAGGCGATGAGGAAAGCTGTACCTGCGAATGGGCGCGGCGCGCCGGGAACGAGCATCTCTTTCAGCAGATGGCTTATTCCAACATCGCCGTGCTTGACGAGTACGATTTCGAGGCGCTGGTTACCCATTGCCCTCACTGTTACAACACCCTCAAGAACGAATATCCTCAATTTGGCGGCAACTATGACGTCATCCACCACAGCACCTACATCGCCGATCTGCTTAAGAATGACTACCTCAAGCTGCGCCGCTCGCGTTCACGCAAGATACGTGCCCGCCAGATTACTTATCAAGACCCGTGCTATTTGGGACGCTGCAACGGCATTTACGACGATCCGCGCAACGTCCTGAGATCTGTCCGGGACATGAACCTGGTGGAGATGGAGCACAACCGCCATCAGGGAATATGTTGCGGCGGTGGTGGCGCGCAGATGTGGTTCGATACGCCTCAAGAGAAGCCGATTAACCATCTCAGAGTTGAGGAGGCACTTGCAGTCGGGGCTCAGACAATCTGTACAGCCTGCCCTTTCTGCGCCATCGAGCTGACTTCTGCGACAACGAACATCGATGACAAGATGGCCGTGCGTGACATTGCCGTGCTTGTGGCAGAGATACTGAAATAGTTGTGCAGCACTCCAGAGTGCCTTATATTCACTTATAGATCGGGCGTAACTACTCAGCTCTCAGCTTTTAGCTCTTGGCCTTTAGCTTTTCAAGCTTCAAGTTGCGACTTGAGAATCGGGCTGTGAGCTCGTCACGTCTCATGTTTTACCTGTTTACCCATTTACCTTTTATGTGTCTGGCTACAGTTGAGAGCGCCACATAGCTGAGTAGTTACGAGCGGGCATCATAAGTGTCAACCTAACGAGCATCGACGCATGTTGTCATTCCCGCGAAAGCGGGAATCCATACGTTACAATTACGAACAAGCCAGCAAAGTCCGATTGATGCAATGCTTAAGTTGACACCTATGAACCGGGCATATTTGAACGACCGCGCCGGACGGCAAATGGCAGGTATGCAGGTTAGTCCAAGGCACACAACCCATCTGCTATACGCTGTGAGCTACATACCATAAGCTATGTGCCATTTGCCGATCGCTGAACGCTTCTACAAAGTTCTCTGGCAGGCAACGATGGGACAGAAGGATCGGCTGCGTACAGGTCGCGAGCCATCACTAAGTAGCGAATCTCGCCCGCAGAGTAGTGGGCAGGAGCCGCGTGTTGGCGGGGATAGAGCGATCCTCCATCTGGCCGAGATGCTCCAACATGACGACCCTGATGTGCGTACTCGGGCCGTGTTTGCCCTGGCCGAGTTCGGCGACGAGCGGGCCCTGGCTCATCTAATGGAGATCATGCAAGACGGTTCCCAGCCCTGGGGCGTCCGTGAGCGTGCTGCCTATTCGATCGGGCCAATCGGTGAGGCGGCCGTGCCACACCTGCTTTCCCTGCTTCATGCCGACTGGAACATTTACGGAGACAATCCGGCCGCGATTGGCCTGGGTGCTGTCATCAGGCACCACACTTCACTGTCCGAGACCGTCACGCCGGCCCTTATCGAAGTACTGGATAACACCACAAAAGGCACACGTGTAGCTGCCGTCCAGGCTATGGGTAAGGTGGGCGATCCGGCCTTTGTCCCGCACCTACTTGAAGTACTTCGCAGCGAGCATGGCCGGATCGAAGTGTGTGCTGCCGAGTCTCTGGGCATGCTCGGGGAAAAGGCTCGGATGCCCGAGGTGTTCGATGCACTCTTTGACCGCTTGCTCGATAAGCATACCGAGCATGGCAGCGTTTCTCCCTATGCTGAAGCCCTGGCCAGAATCGGCGATCCCCAGACCATCCCCCAGGCCCTTACGCTGATTGAGCAAGGCGAGCAGCACGTTGCCAATGTCATCGATCAGTTGGTTGAAGGGTTCAGAGAGGCAGCAACGTCCCACCTGTTGGATTGGTTGAGGCGCGTCGATAGTCCATACCGGCCCCATGTCATTGCAGCACTGGGCTTTACCAGAGATCGCCGGGCAGTTGAAGCTCTTCTGGAAATGCTTGATGCTGAGCTTGAGCATCAAGCGACCATCATAGAGGCTCTGGGAATGCTGCGTGACCCGCTGGCGCTGCCCCGGCTGGTTGATCTGCTTAATGAGCCGGCAGAGCCGCACCTCGCTACGCGAATCTTGTGGGCGCTGGGCCTTGTTGGCGATTTTGGCATCGCTCCCCTGTTGCTCTCATATCTTGAGAACCACACAGCTGGCAGTCTGATCGCCATACGCATGTTGGGTGAATTCAAGTATGCTCCTGCCGTTCCCTACCTGATCGGAAGGTTGTCTCAAGGAAGTGCTCGGGCAACCGTGATCACTGCCCTGGTGCGCATCGGAACGCCAGAAGCGCTGTCGGCGCTTGCCAGGCTCGTCAGCCCGGAAGAGATAACCACCCTCCCAGAGAACCTCAACCCGGATGCGCTTGCCACTATTGAGGCACTGCGAGCCAACCAATAGGGGCACGATGCATCGTGCCCCTACGATTATCTTGCTCTCAATGTCAGGTACAGGTATGGTTACGGACTGATAGGCTTCATTGTGACAATAATGGGCAACCGGCATTCACAGCTTGAGTTGCAGATCATGAGACCACCACAGGTGCCGGCTCCGTCGCATTCCTCGCCTGCCTCTACAACACCATTACCGCACACAGATAATGGTGGCAATAAGGTGATAGGCTTCATTGTGACAATGATTGGCAAATCGCACTCACAACTCGCGTTACAACTCATGATGCCACTGCATGTACCAGAGCCGTCACATTCTTCTCCTGTCTCCACGACGCCATTGCCGCACACGGGTGCAGGTGTGAAAGTTGGCGGAATGGGGGTCTCTGTTGGCGGCTCAGGCGTGGCCGCAGGCGCGGCACACTGTGGCCCGGGCAGCTCCGGCACCTGGCTGATATCGGTGACTGGGGTCGTGTAGGCCGCAGAGAGCCAGCCGACATCGGCGCCAAAAGGAACCTGCCACCACAGCCCATCAAGGCTTTTTGCAAGCGCCAGCACCTCGGTGTCCTTGGGATAGACGCCAATAATGGGGCAGTTCAGGCTGGGTCCAAAACGTACATTGACCTCCTGCGTCATTTTTACCTTTGCTTCTTGAGCCTCCTGTGCGACTGTCTCTACGGCTGCACAGTCAGCCGGGCAGTTATCGGCATTTTCCGGGCTAGAACACACACCGTCCCCGCACCCCTGGGCAGATTGGTCAGCATCCGCTACAACAGTTGGTGTCTGCGTCGCTTGCTCTTGCCCGCTTCCTGACAGGTTGCATGCCAGCAGCGCAGACAGAATCACGAGTACAACAAAATACCCTACAAAACTACGCTTGATAATAATACGATTATCAGAGTCTAACGTTGTCTTATTCATAGCTCATCCTCACTGGTTCTAATAACTTTCGTGCTTATCTACTTTTCGGTACGTTCCTTCGCTTTTTGAGCCGTACAAGCATAGCGTAAGCCGGGCTATGCTTTGGGGCAAGGAAAAATTTCCCACAAAGGCAACAAAATAGGACTAATATCCCATTTGCCGGAGTACACTGCACAAATTTGGGATGGTTCATTGGGTTGTGATAAAGGACGAGATATTTGTGGCAAGTTAGGAAGACGCAAGATGTCTTCATGTTCATTGTGTA
>JAFGMS010000106.1 GCA_016927375.1 Anaerolineae bacterium | reverse complement strand
GGCTTCAATTAACCACCTACTTGCGCTTAGGAAGTCTCTTTCGCCCTATTCTCGCCTGGCAGTTCTAGAGGTTTTTTCAGCAGAGTCTATCCATAAACAGCACATATTCTGTATAACCTGCGGGCCGGATAAACCGGCCCGCAGGCTGCCTCAATACCGCCGCCGAGGCAGCTCCCTGCCTCGCGCTGAAAAGAGCAGGTCACGCGTCAGCTCAGCCTGCCCCATGTGCTCGGCGGCGTGCCGAGCGACGATGATCAACTCCGCTCGTCCTGCCATCTGCCCACGTCGAGGATGCTCATGCATCCCATCCAGGTCACCCGCAGATAGCAGAGCAAACCCCAATGGCTTCCATGAACAAAATAACCCGGCAACTGTTTCATCACTGAGACCTACGTCATTCCCGCTTTCGTGGGAATGACAACGTCGGTGCAGACATCGAGGTTAGAGTACCCGCACCAAGAAGTAAAAGGTCATCAAAACCATTAGGATCTTTGTGCCGGATGTACACTCAACCGTTCAGCAGGCAATCGGCGGCCAGTACGCAGAAGATGTAGGTCGCCGCACCACCGATGACGTACTCGGACTGCTGCCAGAGGAAAGGAAAGGGCTGTTGCAGCTCAGGGAAATCCGGCTTGATGAGGTTAGGACCGGAGACACCACCACCTGGAATATAGCTCCAGTCAGCACGATTGACACCGTAAGCACTGAGAACAGATCGTGGGCCCACACCCGACACCAGTGAGAGGTCGGAGCCGGGGTGGCAGCCCAGCACGTAGTTGAGAGCCCGCAGTACGTTTTCACGGTCAAGTAGATCGGGGAAGGCCTGGAGCAGGTAGTACTGCGCGACGGCATAGTGTTGAACCCCCCAGGTAGACCCCCAGATGCCGAAATGCAGCGGGAGGCCAAAGGGGTTTTTCGATACGTCGCTATCATGATCAACACGAAGTCGCTCAAAAGCCTGACGCACACTGCTTGTAAACGTACCGTCCTCGATCAGGTCAAGCGCTCGGACAACACCCCAGCCGGCCCACCTGATGTGTTCCTCGACTGCCGGCCCTAAAGCCAGCAGCCGCCGGCGATATTTTGCCTCGCCGGTGGTGATAAGCAACTCGGCCGTGGCCAGGATCTCCTGAGCCTGATACTCTCTTGGAACGTAAGCGCTGGGCTGCTGGACCGGATCGTGGGTCTGCTCATATTCCCAGACGCGGGCGGCAGTTTCCAGACACTCGTCGGCCAGCGCATCCCGGTAACCGCGCAGCACACGGCTGGCGGCCGCCAGCGCTGTCGCTACCTGGTATTCCAGACCGGTATCGCGGCCGGTGAACGCCCAGCGATCGTCCATCTTGCCTGACCGACCATCCTTCACCTCCCCCGGCTTCAGCGAGGGATCGTAGACGAGGTTATCGGTCATGGTGGCCGCATCGCCCATATGAGCATACTGTTCCAGCGAGCCCGCAATGATGCCCGCAAAGCTGTGCCCAACAGCACGGTAGCCCGAGAGCAGGCACTCGACGCCGTGCACAACCTGGTGGATGATATCGGGAATGCCATCAGGCGTGTGCAGCAGCACGAGCTGCTCGTCAGGGCGCACGGTGGTCTGATCGCTGTCCATGCCAAAGGTCTCGCGGACGAGGGCCAGCACGAATGTAGTCATGGCCTGGGAGCCGGCAGCCAGATCGTAATCGCCCGCGTCATGCCAGCCGCCGCGATCCAGGCCGGGGATGTGCTCCTGTGGGGTAAAGGGTGTGTCGGTTTCCGGGCCCTGTTGGTAAAAATCGAAGTGCTTGTGCGACGTTGGCGCCTGGAGTGCATCGTCCAGA
Source organism: Anaerolineae bacterium (assembly GCA_016927375.1). GTDB lineage: Bacteria > Chloroflexota > Anaerolineae > Aggregatilineales > UBA3940 > JAFGMS01. The sequence goes on along the minus strand of JAFGMS010000106.1, from coordinate 1,246 downwards.
TGGCAGGCGCCATGCCAGACGCGCGATCCTTCGCGCACCTCAACATGGCACATCTGCACCGGCAAGAACACCTCCAGTGCCGGCTGCCAGACGTTATGCTGGTAAACATCACGGCCGATTTTGAAAGGCGGCGTGGTCTGATCGCCATAGCGAACGAGGTACATGCCGGGCTCGCGCACCTTTGTGAAATCGAAGATAGCATAGTTGTAGCGCAGGAAACGCCCCCACTCTACCGGCTGCGCAGACAGCACGGTGCGGCTCTCCCCATCGGGCGTGATATGCTGCAGGATGGCCCCGTCCAGCTTCTCGACACGTGCATCCAGCTCGATAATGGCACGCTTCTGCTGATCAGGATGGTAGCCCACCTGGGAGATGCAGATGACCGGGTCGCGGCGCCAATTGGGGTCACAGCCCGGCGTGAGGGTCCAGACAATGGCGTCTCTTGTTGCCCCGGTAGGCACAACAGATCGAACCACAAACCAGCCGTTGTGAGCCGTATCGCGTCCATCGAACAGCGAGAGATCTCCGCTTTCTTGTTCGATCAGCAGCTTGCGCAGAGGGTCTTCTGAAGCAACAGCCAGCCTGGCGCCGGTAGCCAGCGGCACCGGCTGCAGGCGATCCTCTTCCCCGCGGATCATCGGACCATTGGCCTGGCGCGGGAAGACGCCGAACCTATCACCTAAGTAGAATGACTTACCGAAGTAAGCACCAGGGAACAGCTCCAGGTTGAAGCTGACCCTGCCTACCCACTCAGAGGGTATGGGCCGTGCCAGATCGACCGCAATCCGCAGCGAGGCGCCATCCGCCCTCACGCGTACTACACAGCCGAGATCCAGCTCAGAGTAGCGAAGCGGTACGCTGACCTCTCCACGCTGCTTATCCACCTGACGCTCACCCGCTTCAGGCAGGGGTGACCACTGACCGGGAGTGGGCTCCAGCCGCAGACCTCCGTTGGTGGCAACACGCTCTCCGTGCTGGATGATCTCGATCCCACCCTGTTTACCTTCTGAGTAGGAATTATGAAAGACCAGGGCGGAGAGCCCTGGCGCCTCGAAGTATTCAAGCTTGTTCAACTTCCAGTTGATTATAGACATTAGCTATCGCAGCATAAAGTTATAGATTGTGTCTCATGACCACACCAGCCCTTAAGCTTGTTGGTCTACTCCTCCATGGTTGCCCCGCGGAGATCAAGATCCTCGGCGAAATGGCAGGAGACAAACCGGCCACCGGCGACTTCGCGGAGCGG
>JAFGMS010000105.1 GCA_016927375.1 Anaerolineae bacterium | reverse complement strand
GCAAAAGGTAAATGGGTAAACAGGTAAAACATAAGACGTGACGAGTTCACAGCCTGAGATCACAAATCGCAGCTTGAAAAGCTAAAAGCTAAGAGCCAACAGCTAAGAGCTGAGTTCATTATAGCATGGTGCGGGAGGAGTAATAGCCCTTTCGCACCCAACCCCCATCGTCAAAGGCAGTCGATGTGCTCTTTAAGGCTACTCGGGTCTATCCTCAAGAAAGATCTGTACTTCCGTGCCGCCGGCAGTGACACTGATGCTGACATTGAGCAATTCGCCCTCTCGGGCATAGAGCAGCAGCGTCGTATCGTCACTAACAGCAGGTAGATTATAGACAAGCCATCCGGCAGCTTCGAGTTCACGCTGGTAAAATGCAACCACCTCTTCGGCAGCGGTCGGGCTGGTGTACTTGAGCAAACCCGGCAAGCGGGTCAGCTCCTGGGCATCAGCCATTATTGGCAAGGTGGCCTCGCACTCCAAAGGAACAGCGGGAGCCTCACTGGGCACGAGATCGGTGACCTCATAGTGCCAGGCTATCGTGCCCGGAGCGCCATCGCCGAAATACGTATCCAGCGTATGACCGGTCAGGGCGTAAAGCAGCAGATAATCGCCATCTTTCGCCTGAACTATCTCGCCCTCAACATTGGTAAAACCGCTTACTTCATCAGCCTTGAAGGCAAAACGCTTACCCTCCGTTCCGGCGATCTCCACATCCCCAATCCGGTCGAGTTTATTGAGATCAGAGGCAGGCAAGAAGTCACCAGGCATCAAGTACGACTCGCTCAGGTCAACACTGGCCGGAAAGACCAGGCACCCTGCCGGGCCTACCCCCTCACCGGTCATATACTGTGCATCGCCCACCTGGATCAAGGTGGTGTCGCCGGGATCTTTGTCCTGGCCAAGCCCGTCAATGACCAGCACTTGTTGTCTGGCAGGAGGATTCTCGATGACCAGCATATCCACCGAGTAACTCCATCCGCCTGAAGGGTCGTCGTCGGGAGCAAAAGTCACATCAAAAGCAGCGGCATAACTTGAGAGGTTCTCGGCTCCCACTCCTGTCATCTGTACGGCTTCTGGGGCTTTTCCATCCACCGCATTTTGCCCACGGCCACATGCCGTCCAGGTCAGAGCAAATACCAATAGGGCAATAATAAATATCGTTTGTTTCTTGTGGTGAGTAAAAGACATCGCTCTATTCCTCGCTTTCTTTCTATACATTCTGTAACGTTTCACCGGCACTATACGTTACAGTAACAGTTAGTGCATTTCCCCGGTAAACAATGCACGGGAGAATGGGCAAGCTAAGACTTATCGTCGGTGCCATCTATTATAGGCATATTCCCGCACAGGTAAGAGCTACACATAATCAGGTCTTACGGGATAGAGTTTGAAGGAGATATGTACCATGAAGAAATCATATATACTTACCCTGGTAATAGTCCTTGTTCTGTCGCTGGGGCTGACGGGGGCGGCCTTCGCTCAAGAGGAAGCTCCCACAGAAGAGCCTCCCATCTCAACAATCGAAGGGGTGGTCATTGCCGTCGATGAGGAAGCCGGCACGGTTGATATCCTCCAGGAGGACGGCACAATCGTCACCGTGGCCATTCCGGAAGGCGATTATGATCACCCGATCACGGCGCTCCTGGCCGAGTATTTCGGCGGCGCCGGCCTGGAAGACTACGTGCTGGCCCTCGAAGCCCTTGAGATGGACGGCAGCGTAGTTGTCGCTGTTGAGGAAGGCACCGATGAAGCGGGCAACCCTATCTGGGAGGCCACACTTGCCGACGGCAGCATCGTGCAGCTGGACGATGCCGACACAGCACAGGCCCTGCTCGACGCGCTTGAAGTGGCTGCTGTCGATCTGACTGTAACCGACAATGAGGGTGTCTTGACCGCTGAAGACATCGGCGAGCAGATCGAGGAGTACCGCGCCATGGGGATCGGGTACGGCGAGCTGGTCAAGATCTACGCTATAGCCGCCGAGTCTCAGGAAGCCTGTGCGGCCGAAGCCGAAGACGAGGTCGCTGAACAGACAGAGGATGGAGCGGCTGAAGATGCCAATACAGCCAACACTGGCGATGCCGCTCCCGTGATCGAGGAGCCGTGCGGCGTGACAGTCGATGAGCTGGTGGCGATGCTGCTCAACGGGGCCGATATGGGCGAACTGTTCAGGTTGTTTGGCAAGCCTGCGCTATTGGGCGTTGGACATGTCCGCCAGGCCCTCGACGGGACAGCAGATACCGCTGCGGGAGACGGCAGCACAGGTGTCTGCAATGCCCGATCTCGGGGCGGCAAAGCCAGTGCCAATGGGCAGGACATCACTTGCCCATAGCAGCACACATTTGCAACATGCAAGGGCGGCTCAGCACTGAGCCGCCCTTATCTCATTCTGGCACTCGCGAAACGACAAAATAATCTACACACGGCCAGGAGTAAGCAAAGCCCGATTGTATCAATCATACACCTCCGGGTTGACGCAGTGCGGCAGATGCTCGCCCTGCAGCCCGGCGACGAGGTTGTCGGCGGCAAGTTGGGCCATCCTGGTACGGGTCGCCACGCTGGCTGAGCCAATATGAGGCAGCACCACCACGTTAGGCAGCGTGAGCAGCGGGTCGTCCTTTGACATTGGCTCCGGATCGGTGACATCAAGACCCGCTGCACCGATCCGCCTTGCCTGCAGCGCCTCAAACAGCGCCTTTTGATCGACCACCGCTCCGCGCGCTGTATTGATGAGTATGGCAGTAGGTTTCATGAGCGCCAGCTCTCCTGCTCCGATCAGGCCACGGGTCTCCGGCGTCAATGGGCAGTGCAGCGTGACGATATCGCTGCTCTTGAGAAGCGTTTCCAAATCAACGTCAGTCACACCCAGCTTCTCAGCTTCCGGATTGGGGCTGGGATTGGTATAGAGCAGCTTGCAGTCAAAACCACGCAGCCGCCGGGCCACCGCCGTGCCGATCCGCCCCAACCCGATAATCCCCACCGTGCAGCCATAGACGTCCTGCCCGGTCAGCTCCATCGGGCGCCATGTCTGCCATTGTCCCGCCTTCAGGAACTCGGCTGCTTCGACAATCCGCCGGGCGGTCGCCAGCATCAGCGCCAGGGCCAGATCGGCGGTGGTCTCGGTGAGGACGCCGGGCGTGTTACCGACCGGAATGCCACGGGCAGTACATGCCTTCACATCGATGTTGTCCACACCAACTGCCATCTGGCTGATGACCTTCAGCCCCGGCCCAGCCGCATCGAGCAATGCTGCATCGATGCGATCGGTGAGCAGGCAGTAGACGCCCGCGCAGCCGGGAACCCGATCAAGCAGAGTTTGATATGGGATAGGGTGATCCTCCTCCCAGAGCTGCAGGTCGGCCGCAGATGCCATGTAATCGAGAATGTGCTGCGGCACACGGCGCGTGATGACGACATGAGGGAAACCGGCTGAATGAGAAAGAGACATAGATAACCTCACCAAAGTCTGCAGAGCACAAGTCTATCGAGATAGCAGGAGAAGATATTGTCAGGAAACCGCCGCAGTGTATATCGGATATTGGACAACCAGCCGCGAAGTTTATTCACGGTGGTTTTGTGTGTTGGATGTCCGCTGATTGTAACACGATCAGCCTGAGTTCTCGCTTTTGCCGGCTTATTGTATACTGGTTCTCATCCCCAATCTCTGGAGAAGGGGATGGGGAGCCGTAACCGTTGAAACAACCGCCACTCACAGCTAATCACTAACAATTGTATCAGGAGGGGAGCCGTGAACAGACGCCCAAGCTTGTTTGCAGCAGCCGTTGCCTGGCTTTTGGCCTTGATTCTGATTGTCGTGCTGCCACTTACCATTTTAACCTTCAACACCAGCTGGGTCGTGTTTGACACGGAGCGCATGACACAGGCCGTCACCCAGATCCTTGTCGAATCCAGGCTGGCTCCTACCGTTCTACAGTGGTATTCAGAGACACGTGCAGAGGAACGCGTCGAGCAAGGGCTTGCCGTTCCCACCCAGAACGAGCCGGACGTTGTGCAAATGCTGACCTATCTTGACGCCGACAAATGGCAGGAGATCATCGACCTGGTCTTCAAAGCCGAGTTTGTCCGCCCGTGGGCTCAAAGCGCGCTTGAAGGCACTTATGCCTGGCTCGATTCGAATGACGAGTATCCGCAAATCACGCTCGACATGCGAGACTTTAAGAAATACGCTGGTGGAGATGCCGGAGAAGAAGCTGTCCTGGTCTCCTTGCACAGCCTGCCGGAGTGCCGCCAGGACCAGATCGATGATTTTCTGCACCGCGCCGGGCTTGCCGGCATCACTAAAAAGCTCTTCGAGGAGTGTGACCTACCCGATCCCTGGACGCAGGAGGCCAATACGACCTTCCTGAGTTGCGCCAGCCCAGAGGCAGTATCCGCGCTGTACGAACTGTGCACCTATCCTGATCCCTGGGAAGAAAGCAAAGCCAGGGAGTTTACCGAGTGTGCCCAGATCGCCGAGACGGGCGAAGCGCTCTACAACTTATGCCAGTTTCCTGCCCCCTGGACACAGGATCAGATCGATGATTATCGCGAATCGCTCCAGGATGTGATCTTTGAGATCGCTGATGATCTTCCGGTCACCGATCAGCTGGTTGAAAACGAGATCGTCATCCTGCAAGATACGCAGCCGGAAACCGTTAAGACGACACTCCGAAACCTGCGCCTGGCCTCCCGGTGGAGCCTGCTGATCCCATTCCTTTTGTTGGCAGCGATTTTCCTGGTCGCCGGACGGACCCTCAGAGGCTCAGGACTACAAATGGGTATCGCATTAGTGATAGGCAGCGTATTGGTCATCCTGCTGACCTTCACCTATCGCGCCCTGATCACCAATGCGCTCGTCAATATCCCGCTGGAAATGCTGCCTCAAAGCGTGGTGGCCGCCGGGACGGATGCGCTTGCCGACCTGGCCGGGGTGATCTTGCAGCCGGTGCTGATTGAGGGGATTGCACTGCTCATCCTGGGAGTGTTGCTCATCGTGGTTGGCTCACGCCCTGAGGCTCCAAAGGTGGAGAAAGCCACCGCTGCATCGGAGGACGGAGACTGAGAGAGCTTTTGAAAGGGGTGTGAAAAATATCTTGATCTTTTTCCAAAACGATAGACGTAACTACTCAGCTATCTGGCACTCTCTACTGTGGCCATAAGTGATGGGCAAAAGGTAAATGGGTAAACAGGTAAAACATAAGACGTGACGAGTTCACGGCCTGAGATCACAAGCCGCAGCTTGAAGCTTGAAAAGCTAAAAGCTAAGAGCCAACAGCTAAGAGCTGAGTAGTTACCGATAGACTTATTTGGTTGTCATAGAGTAACAGGCGAACAGCCGGGCTTCCATGCTCTGTCGCCTCCAACATGCAGCTGCCTAAGTGTGTGATCTATACCCCAGGCAGTGGGTTCTGAAGGTCGCGGTTGACTCTGGGCCGGAGCGTTCTCTGCGGGTGATTGGGGAAGTTGGTGTGGCGAGGCTCGCGTGCCAGAGCAGCTATTGACTCTATTACGCCGCTGTAATCCCCTTTATATCCGGCTGCTTCCATATATCCTGCAATAACCGGGATTGGAATCTCAGCCAGCAAAACCTCAAAGATGCGGCTGGCATCGTTAAGATAAGCCTCGCTGGTAGTCTGGGCGATCTCTCCCCGGGCCAGACGTGCTTTCAAGCGGCGCTCATACTCGTGCAGGATCGTGGTAGTACCCATCTGATCCCTCCTGGTTTGTCCACTTGATAGGTAGAGTACAGTATTCTGCTATTTGTGGCAAGCGGTGATGATTGAGCTGTCAGCCATCAGCTGTCAGCAATCAGCAAAAAACAGAACGGCCACAGTCGATGTAGCTGCAGCAATTCCCGCTTTGGAAGTTTGCCGTTGGAATTACTGATGCAATCTTCTGTTTTTTCTCTGCGCTCTCGGCGTTCTCTGCGGT
>JAFGMS010000104.1 GCA_016927375.1 Anaerolineae bacterium | reverse complement strand
TGTCGTCGGATTAAAATCCGGCAAGTACGGGTGACAAGTGATGCTTTGCATCACCCATATCCGTCACCAGCACTGAGTGTGATGTGACATTGTCAAGTTTATCAGTTCTTAGTCATCGGTGAGTGGTAACAGCTTTTACCTATCACTTAGACGTTTCTTCTAACCAATATACGCACCAGTGAAGGAAAAGTCTCTTTGCAGGGAAAGCAGGTGTTGGGCATTGGGGGATAGTATTGAGGAAAAGCACAAACCGCCCCTTCTCATCACGTGTCACATGTCACTCATTGCTCGTTGCTCGTGTCTCATTGCTCATCACCTCATCCCTCATGCCTTCCCCTCTCTTCGCCGCCGCAGTAGCCCATGCCCCGGCGCAAAGAGGAAGATCAGCACGAAGAAGCCCGTCAAAGTCAGGACGATGGCAGCTCCGGATGCGACATTCGCATAATACGAGGCGTAAAGTCCAACCAGCGCCGCCAGCGCACTAAGCAGCGCTGACAATCCCATCATTTGAGGTAATCGACGGGTCAGCAGCGAGGCGGTGGCGGCCGGCGTCACCAGCAGCGCGGCGACCATCACCACACCGACCGTCTGGATGCCTGAGACGACCACCAGCGCCAGCAGGATCAGCAGGCCGTAGCGCACCAGCCCCGGCGAGAGCCCGATGACAGTGGCGTGTCCGGGATCAAACGATGTAGCAACCAGCTCCTTGAAGAAGGCCCACACCGCCAGCAGTACCAGCACGGTGACGCCGGCCGTGATCCACAGGTCAAGCGATGAGACGCCCAGGATGTTACCGAACAGGATGTGGGTCAGGTCGCGGTAGCTCTGCACCCGGCTGAGCAGTGCAATCCCCAGTGCGAACAATCCGGAGAACATCACACCGATGGCCGTGTCTTCCTCGACATGCCCTTCCTTGCTAAACCAACCGATCCCGATAGCCGTCAGCACCCCGGCCACCAGTGCTCCGATGAACAGGTTGACGCCCAGCAGAAAGGCGATCACCACGCCAGGTAGGACGGTATGGGCCAGTGCATCGCCGACGAAAGCCATGCCGCGCAAGACGACAAAGGTTCCCAACACGGCACAGCCGATGCCCACCAGCAACCCGGCCGCCAGGCCGCGCTGCATAAACGCGAAAGTAAACGGCTCAATCAGCCACGTCATTATCATCCCAGATTCCTTCATGGTAGTGAAGACGCACCCCGTAAGCCCGCAGCAGTGTGCGCGCAGTAAGCACCTCAGCTACCGGCCCATCGACCACGACATGCCCATCCAGGAAGATGGCTCGTGTGAAGTGCAGCGGCAGCACGCCTAGATCATGGGTGCTGACGATGAGTGTCCGGTCCTGCTTGGCCTGCTCATCCAGTACGCCGAAGATCAGTTCCTGCGTGGGCACGTCGAGGTTGTTAAGCGGCTCATCCAGCAGCAGCAGATCGGCTTCCTGGGCTAACGTCCGGGCCAGCATCACCCGCTGCTGCTGCCCACCGGAAAGCTCGCCGATTTGCCTATCGGCCAAATCGGCAACATTCATCTCCGCCAGCGACCGCCCCACCGCCTCATGATCGGCGCGGGTAGGCCATCGCAGCCAGCCCAGGTGGGCGTAACGGCCCATCATCACCACCTCACGCACAGTGACCGGGAACCGCCAATCGACTGCGCCGCGCTGCGGGACGTAGGCCACGCGATGGTGGCAGTCTCCGGCCTCATTGCCGTAGACGATGATCTTTCCCGACGGAGGACGCTCCAGCCCGGCAATCAGCTTGATCAGCGTCGACTTCCCCGCGCCGTTCGGCCCGACCAGCGCTACCTTCTCGCCGGGCATCACTGTCAGGGAGATGTCGCTAAGCGCCGGGTTTGCCACGCCCGGATAGGTAAACGTCAGCTCCTTGATCTCAAGCGCCGGCTCACCGGGCACCGGCGGTACGGTACAGACCCGGCCATAGTTAAATGTCTCGATTATCTCAGCCACAGTGTGCTTCCTCAACGGCAGTTGATAGGTTTACATTCTACAGTTCACAGTTTACGGCTCAAATCTGCCAACCAGTGTTTTAAGATTGTTGGGGCCTCTTCGTATTTACATATTTATGCTTTGTGTCTCACGTCCGTCAGGAGTGCGGACGTCACATGTCAGCTGCCGGTGCCCAGCCCACTCACAATCGTCTCAACATTAACACGCATCATGTCCAGGTATGTATCGGCGCCGCTGCCGGGGGTGCCAAGTGTGTAATAGAGCTGCAAGACCTGCACCGGGTGGCCGATCTCGGCAGCTACCTGCCGGGACATCTCATCGCTGACCGTTGAACTCACGAAGATGGCTTTGACGTTCTGCTCGCGCATCACGGTGACCAGTTCAGCCAGGTCGGCGGCGGAGGGTTCTGCCGATGTGGTGACGTTGGGGATCACCGCGCCAACTGCCTCGAAACCATAGCGATGAGCAAAGTATCCCAGCGCGTCGTGATCGGTGACAAGCTTGCGATCAGCCTCGGAAATGGCATCGACCTGCCCGGCAATGAAGGCGTCCAGATCTGCCAGCTCGGCCTTGTACGCATCGGCGTTGGCCTGATAAGCCTCAGCACCCTGCGGGTCGATGTCTCTCAACGCGCCGGCGATGTTATCGACCCAGATAAGGACGTTGTTGGGGTCCATCCAGGTATGAGGGTCGCCTGCGGCATGGTCGTGCTCATCCTCATCACCTTCGTGATGGTGAGCGCCCGGGAGTACATCGACCCCCTCAGAGACGTAGACGATGCGGACCTCGCCGCCCGCCTCCAGTTCCTCCAGAACGGGCATCAGGCTTTCCTCGTAGTCGATGCCGTTAGCCAGCACCAGGTCGGCCAACTGCAGTTTGGCGACATCGGCCGGAGCGGGCTCATAGGTGTGAGGGTCCTGCCCCGGCTGCATCAAGGCGATTATCGCCACCCGGTCGCCGGCTATCTGCCCAGCCACATCGGCGATCAGGCCGGTGGTTGCAACGATCTGAGGAGCACCATCGATGCTCTCACCGATCGGCCCACCACAAGCCGCCAGGGCCACGACCAACACAATCGCCCACGCGATTTGTCTGATAATCCGCATTGTCTCTCCCTTGAAAATAGCAACGAGCAATGAGGCACGAGCAATGAGTTAAAAGCTTTGCGCTTTGTATGTGCCTACTGCTATCACAAGCCTTAGCATAACCGGTCTTCGCCAATTCTGTCATTCCCGCGAAAGCGGGAATCCATACGCCACAATCACCGGCAGGCCGCTGCCGTTTCCATCCCCGTTGGTGAGCCTTGGCTCATGAGCCACTCCTCGGAATTTGTAGTCTTTTGAGCTGGTAAAAGGATCTGGCGAAGTCTGTGCTTCCGGAGCACTACAGAATGCCTCGCATCTCCGATTTGCCTACTGACATGACTTGTAGAGTCCGATCAGTTGGAGCCAATGATCCTGTATGCTGTAGTAGCTCTTGGCCTCGACCCTTGACACAAGATCAGTGAGATCGATACCCTGGAAGTACTCCACACGCCCGCAATTTCGGCAGATCAGCAGGTGCTGGTGCCCGCTCGGGGCGGCAATGTAGCTGTTACAACCACCTGCCTGGTGCACACGTTGTATCACACCGACTTCCTCTAACTTCTCAAGCGTGCGATAGACTGTCACCAGACCCAGCTTAGGGTAATGCTCTCGGCCCAGGTCATAGACCTCAGTTGGGCTAAGGGTACAGTAGCTGTTTTTTGCCATCACCTCGGCGACTACTCTGAGCGGCTTGGTCAAACGATAACCACTGTCCTCAAGGCGATCAAACCATTCTTCAAGATTGACTGAGGATGGTTCAGCAGGCATATTCATATCCAATTCAACAGAAACTGAAAATCGTTTTCATTGTACGGTTCGCGGCAGGGTCTGTCAAAAAGCTGCTTTCTCTTTCCCCTCAAATGGTACTGCATGTGTAACTGCTCAGCTCTTAGCTTTTGGTTCTTAGCTTTTAGCTTTTCAAGTTTCGGCTCTCCGGGATTTCGCGGGGAAGGGCCATATATAGGTGCTCCGATCAGGCAAATCGGCAATAACCCTCAAGGTCAAGATACA
>JAFGMS010000103.1 GCA_016927375.1 Anaerolineae bacterium | reverse complement strand
TGTCTAGATGGCTTGAGACATTTTTCAATCGTCAATCATTCAATCCAAACGACCTTCGGTCGTCAATCACACAATAACTTGATCTTAGGCTTCGGCAGCTTTCTTAGTGAATGGCAGCTCACCCTTTTCCCAGGAGACCAGCAAAGGCACAGCGTTGAAGATAGACGAGTATGTGCCGCTGGCCAGACCGATCAGCAAGATGGCAATGAACTGCTTGATGGTCGCACCGCCAAACAGTAAGATGGCAACCATCACAAAGATGGCGTTGAGCTGCGTCGCCAGCGAGCGATGCACCGTCTCCAGCACCGAGCGGTTGACGATCATCTCATAGCTGTCGCCGCGGTGCTTGGGCAGGTTCTCGCGGATGCGGTCAAAGACCACGATGGTATCTTGCACGGAATAGCCGACCACGGTCAGCATGGCCGTCAGGAACAGGGCATCGACTTCCCAGCCAAAGATAATACCAAGAGCAGCCATGGCACCCATGGCGATCAGGATATCGTGAAACATGGCTACGATGGCACAGGCGCCATAGCGTACGGCATGGGGAACGCGCCGGAAGGCGAACCAGATGAAGCCCAGGATGATGATCCCCGCAGCCAGCACTGCAAAGATAGCTGCCCTGGTAACCTCACCACCGATAGACGGATCAACCACGTCGAATATCGACTGATCCTCATCGATAGGAGCAACGTTCTCAGTCAGGGCCGCCTTCAGGGCAACCTGCTCATCAGGTGTAAAATGGCCGGCGCGAATCTGCCAGGCATTATCCTCAGGGGCCCCGTACTGCTGGATGATCGGATCGTCCTGCCCGAAATCAGTGTAGACATCCCTGATAGCGGTCTCAGTGGCCGGCTTGGTGAAATTCACAACGAACAGGCTACCGCCCTTGAAATCGATGCTCAGGCGAACCGGGCTACCATAAAGAACCGTCGAATAGACCATCGCAGCAATACCCAGCACAATGATCGAAGTTGAAATCAGATAATACACACCACGTCGTTGGACAAAATTAAACATAGTTATCCCTCATAGGATATGGCGGATGACTTATAGCTTATAGCCTATGGCATATAGCTGATGCATCTTAGTACAGTTTTTGCATTCATCAATCGTCAATCGTCAAGATTACAGTCCGACCAGCCAGCGCCGGGATTGCAGAGCCTCTTCAGAGATAGGCATCAAGATGAAGTGCAAGAACGTGCGGGTGGCTACTACTGCTGTAAACAGGTTGATGAAAAGCCCGATCGCCAGTGTGACGGCAAAACCGGTCACCGCTCCGGCGCCATAGCTTGAGCCGAATGCCCAAAGGATGGCGCAGATGATGAGTGAAGACAGGTTGGAGTCGCGGATGGAAGTCCAGGCGCGGTCAAATCCGGCATCGACGGCCGTTCTCAGACGTTTGCCTGCGCGCAGCTCTTCCTTCATGCGCTCGAAGATCAGGATGTTACCGTCCACCGCCGTGCCTACCGAGATCAAGAAACCGGTAATGGCCGGCAGCGTCATGGTAACAGGTAAGAGCTTGTAGACAGCAAAGTTCAGCACAGCGAAAATCAGCAAGGCCAATGCAGCCGAGATGCCGGGGACGCGGTAGTAGATCAACATAAAGAGCAGTACCACTCCAATACCAATGACACCCGCCCGGATGCTCTGCTCGACCGAGATCTGGCCGAGGGTCGGGCCAACGGTGTTGGTGGACTGAACCCGTAGCGGCACCGGCAGCGCACCGTACCGCAGCTGGGTGGCAAGCTGCTGGGCCTCCTCCCGAGTAAAATCGCCGGTTATGTTGCCTTTTCCATCAGGGATGTGCGCTTGAATCGTCGGGGCAGAAACCAAGACACCATCCAGCACGATTCCCAAAACACCGCCGATATGGCTCTCTGTATAAGCGTCAAAAATATCGGCTCCCTCCTTTGTTAAGGTAAAATTGATGACATACTGGGTGCCAACGCTTTGATCCACCCCAACATCAGCCGTCACGAGCATATCGCCGGTCATCACCGTGGGGTAGATTGTCTCATCAGGAACAAACTCGAGGGGGTCTGCCGGCTCTTGTGTTGCCTCTGCTTCTGGAGTAGCCTCCCCCTCGGCCGTTGCTTCAGCCGTTGGAGAGGGTGTTTCCTCTTCTTCAGCAGCACTGTGTTGATTCTGAGTATGGTCGGTAAGGATAGGTGTTCCTACCATGGGAGTGTCAGGCCAACTTGGCAGCTCGACAAATTCCAGCAGAGCCGTCTCGCGGATCAGGTTGGTGGCTTCATCCGGGTTCTGGTAACCCGGCAGCTCAACGATCAAGCGGTTATTGCCGCGGCGCTGAACGACCGGCTCAAGTGCCCCCAGGGCATTGATACGATCCTCCACGATGCGGCGCACTTCGTTCATCGAAGCATCGCTGGGCTCCTCCCCCCCGGGCAGGTCGGCTTCAAGCAGCACTTGCAAGCCGCCGGCCAGATCGAGGCCCTGCCTGACAGCGATGGTCTTATCGATCTCCATCTCGCCGTCATTATTGAAATCGATAACGATGCCGGGGTTATCAGGAAGACATACCCAACCTGCGAAAACGGTTAATAAAACAATGACCACCAACCAGGTAACGTGGTGATCGGGTTGAAAGGTGATCAGCAGCACGATAGCCACAACAAAGGCTGCTAACCAGATGATGGGAAAGATAGTCAAGGTATTGCTCCTTGCCGGTTGAAAATTGAAGGTAATGGACAATGCGGTATGTTATCGCGCCGAGGGATGGCTGTCAAAAAAGCTGGGTGCTAGGGGTTAGGGATCAGGGGTTGGAGAAAGACAACCCATAGGGCATCTCTTGCGTAGTATACTTAAGGAATTGAGCCATATTTAGCCATATGGTTAGCACGCGAGAATAGCGTGGTTAATAGGTAAGGGGCGCTGAACCTCACCCCCTGCAACGGTGGCTGACAGCTATGCCGGCGACGTCCCCCTCTCCGCCTGGCGAAGAGGGGGACACAGATCGCCTATCGAACTGCTACGCTTCTCAGGGGTGAGGTTGTGAGCGCTAAATCGGGTTTGGCTGGCTTGTCCACGGTATTTCCGGGTGCTACCGCCATATGAGGGAGCGAAAGATGAAGAAGATACTTGTGTTTGCACTGCTGCTGGTAGTCTTGATGGTGCTGTCCGGGTGCGCGGCCGGCCCGAACGCCATGCTCGACAAGCCGGACGAGGAAGGGGACGTTGCCGGTTTCTGGAGAGGGCTCTGGCATGGGATCATCGCCCCGGTCACTTTTGCCCTCTCGCTGTTCTCAGACAAAGTGAGCCTGTACGAGGTTCACAACAACGGTGGATGGTACGATTTCGGTTTCCTGCTCGGTTTGGCTGCCTTCTGGAGCGGCAGTGGCGGTGGGGCCGCCAGCGCCAGGCGATCCAGATCTGAGTAGCATGCGACGTACAACAAGTAAGGGCGACTTGTAACAGGTCGCCTGTTTTGTTGTAAGGCAGATGTGCTGAGTGACAGATCTGCAAGTTTGCAGGCTCGTCCTCCCGGAGGGTTGATAGTGTTTTTCCCCGCTGGAGGAGGTTCAGCCTCAGATAGAGCACCTTCCCATGCATGGGAATATAGCCCTCATAGACGGGAAGTTACCTGCCATGGGCAGTGGAGCAGCCAGTGTGTGCCGACACGCCCCTAGTACAGTTGGGCATAAGTTCGTCGCCAGATTAAGGCAATCTTCCCAACTGTATAAAGTACTTTGCATTGCACTGCTCGACCGGATACAGATTTCCGCCACAAAGTACTAGTGAGCCTTAAGGGTTTCAGGGCACCTGCTCAATTGGGAAACAATCGAGGGACGCGCTTGGCGTATTCGATGTACTCTTCCCCAAAGTGCTGGCGCAGCTCTCTTTCTTCTATGATGGAAAGCACCCACAGCGAGCAGGCAAACAGCAGGCAGTTCAGCGGCAGCGATTCGTAATTGACACTTCCGCCAAAAAACTGGTAAGGGTCGTAAAGGGTAATGCTGAAGAGCGAAATCCCGATGGCGGAGAGGAACTGTGGGTGGCGCACCAGGCTGTACGGCCCGTGGGTCACCAAGCGATCCTCATAATGCCGGAACAGGAATGATTTGCGCGTCCCGAGCACAATCACGCTCCAGATGCCCAGCGCGAAGAACAGCAGGATGGCGATCAGGCCAAGGACTTCGACCGGCTCGCCTCTGGGCAGCCAGCCGTAGCGGTAGCCGGGAGCATCGACGGCGTTCTGCGGCGCATAGAGGGCCATCCAGCCTAAGCCGATGAGCAGCACGCCGGCCGGGCGGATGAGGATCGAAAAGGCATAGTAGCCCCACCCCCCAAACCGCCTGGCCAATTGATGGGTGTAGCGCGTCAGCCACAGGCAAACGACACCACCAAACCACATCAGCGTGGCGTAAGGGTGGAACTGCGCCAGCCAGGGAATGTAGATGGGAAATATAGGGGGTAACATAACCGGCTCCTCTCGTATTTGATATTTGACATTGAGCCCGCGGCCGAGCCGCTTAGGGCTGAGGGCTGAGGGATGGCTGACGACCAAGCAGTTGCGAGTTGGCCGTAAACTCATCACTCATCACTCGTCACTCGTCACTGTTGTTCTACCACTCATCCTCGTACATGTTGCGTATCAGCACGCGCTCCGGCGGCAGGGGGAGCTCGCGCTCGCGGATGAGGGCGCCGGGCACCATGCCAAACACCGCAAACCACCCATGGACATCGACGATGAATACCTCGACCTCATCGACAGGCGGCCACAGGCAAGACAGGGCCTCTGCCACAGGGTTCAGGTTCTCCAAAATGACGGCCTCCTCCATCTCTTCGATGGTGTGTACGTCCCACTGTACCTCCACCAGCACACCCTCGCCGCGTGAAGCCCTGTCAGCCGGGGCGTCGATGATCAGGTAGGCCGCGGCGTTTCGCCGCTCCGGGCCGAAGTGCTGGGCGATGGCCGCCCGCGCCTCGGGCCACGTGCAGGCATCGACCGCCGCGGGCTGAGGCTCGATCCGTGGAGGGACGCTCCGGTAGAAACCACGCGCACTACCCATCATGGCGTCGAGAAGCTCATCGCTGGTCATATCCGCCGTTTCCGGGAAAGCGCGTATCGGGATGACGTCGCGGTACCAGCCCTGGTAGAGGCGGTCGACGATCATGGGGTTGGCATTAACGAACACCTCCCGCGCGCAGGGTACCTGCCGGATCACCTCTTGGAAGACCAAGAGCCCGGTCTGCATCGCCCGCCGGTTGTTATCGGCCAGGTTGCCTTGGGTGGCTTGCGGGTCAAGCTCCGGGTCGACCAGCCAGATCGACAGGGTGAGCTGCTGGTTCATGGTCAGGTAATGGGCCTCGAAGGCGCGCCCTTCCAGCAGCTCATCGACCTGGCGCAGGATCGCGTTGGCGTCGCAGACCAGGGGCACGGTAGGCGCGGGCGATGGCGTGGCGGTGGGAAGCACGGGCTCGGTGGGCGTGGGCGCATCGCCAACGGGGGTTACCGTAGGGGCGGGCGATGACGTGCCACCCGGAAGCGCCAGGCAGCCGGAGAGGATCAGGGGAAGGACCGCCAGCGTAATCCCAGAGAAGCAATGTTGGTTGCATCGATGTTTCATGGCTACTTCACCCATATGGCACTCCGGAACGCTCCCCACATATCCGCAACCGGAGTTATCTTGAAATCAGGTGCACTGGCGACAAGCATGCCTTGTTCTTCGGTGAACAGTAAAAGATGTTGGCTGTCCAGAGACCAGCGCCAGTTTGGTTCGGTGAACATCTTAGGTGGAGCAGACCAAATCTTGATAGCCTCAAAACCAGGAGGGCTGGCGACAAACAGACCTTCGAGTGATAACCAGGAGAGGTACTGGGCGTTCGGAGACCAGATGACATCACTGGCCTCAATGAGGCCAAACCATGGATCCCTATCGAGACTGGGTGATAGGCGCACGGATGGCTGCGCCATGGCGGGACCACTCCATAACTCGGAAGCAGCGCTGGCTGTCGTCCAACGGGAATGGAACCAGGCCCACCATTGATGATCGGGGGATTCGATCACGGAATGAGAGTTGATGAACCGAGAATCGTACGTTTCCCATTTGGGCGCTGGGATTTCGGTCACTGCCCCATCGGGCAATATCAGATAGGCGCGGCCATCAGGAGTCTGTCCCAAGAACACATCATTGGCACTCAGCCATTCCACATATTTGATGGTATAGCCGGCGATCTCTCGCCTCTCGCCGTTTTGGTAGAGGACTAACAATCGGTTAGGCTCCGGGGCGACCGATTTGGTCAGCAGAAACACGTTGTGTTCAGGACTATAGGCCATTTCCAGGGCTGGTTCGCTAACCAGGGTTGTTGAAGCACCTGTTTCGATGTTGACGACCCGAACATCTCTGAGGTTACCCCCTATTCGATCATCGAAAGTAACCATGAGTTCCTTTGGATTGAGCCATCCCAGATACTCCATATCATAATAACCCAGGTACCGATTCTCGCCCGTGCCAACGAGCTGGGTAACACCGCTAGCATCAGCTCGGGCAGACCATAGACTATACGAGGTATCGTCATGCATGGGCCCCCAACTGAAGCCCTGATGGATAACATAACGCTCGTCAGATGACCAGAGCAGCTTGTAATCATCGGAGTCGTTGTTGGCAGAGATACGGGTGACCTGTTCAGTAGCAACGTCATAAACAAACACATTCGCCCTGATATCATCCATTGCGCTAACAAATGCAAGCTTATTCCCACTGGGTGACCACACCAATCCATTATTGTCGTAGGCTGCCGAAAGGAAACGACCATCACGCTGGAACAGGCTTTCACTGAGATAATTCCTGGAGGTGATAGTTTTCACACTTCCATCAGGCCAGGAAAGAAGTTTGAGCTGTTTTTCATATCCATAGTAATCCGCAGTGAAATAAGCTATGTCAAGCCGGCTCTGAACCGTACTCGTTGGCCGCATCGCAAATGTGGTAACAGGCTCGTTGCTCAGCCTCGTCAACCCTGTTCCATCCTGGTTGATTGCCCATAGATAGTAGTCATAATGATACCGGTCATAATCCACGGTGTTATTCCTAGCCAAGAATAACAGCCACGGCCCTGTTGAGGAAAGCGGAACGGCAGGCGGTGGGTAGTTGGTGGCGGTGGGCATTGGTGTCTGTGTAGGTGTTGGGGCCTTTGTGGGCCTTGGTGTTCTTGTCGGCTGTTCTGCCTCAGATGTCAGAGGCAGTGTGCTGGTAGGGGCCAATGTAGCTATTGGCCCCAGCGCTTCCGATGGGGCGATGGCCACGGCCGAGGGGCGCGCCGTGCCCGGAGAGGCGCACCCGGCCAGCGCCAGACAGATCGCGATGATGGGTAGTTGTGTCAGTTTGTGTGGGTTCATATCTCATGCCTCGCAATCAGAATAGTGTCGAGACTTCCGAAGTCTATGAGCCTAGCGCCTCACTCAGTCTTCAACCGGGTCATCCGGGTGTTCACGGTTCCATTGGCTGACCAGATCGTCGCTCGATTTGCCGATGTTCTCCCGGTTGCGCAGGCGGCCGCTGAAAGCACCGGGGGTGTTCAGCCGGTGCTTCAGCTC
The DNA here is from genome assembly GCA_016927375.1 of Anaerolineae bacterium. Classification (GTDB taxonomy): domain Bacteria; phylum Chloroflexota; class Anaerolineae; order Aggregatilineales; family UBA3940; genus JAFGMS01. The sequence goes on along the minus strand of JAFGMS010000103.1, from coordinate 982 downwards.
GACGCTTGGGCGGAAGTGAACGAAGAAGGTGCCGTCGAGTCGCACGTCGGGGGTGAACGTCCCCACCTCTTCCAGGTGAACCGGCTGCCCCATGCCGAGGAACATCGCCAGGGCATCACACAGCTCACAGGCTACCATGCTGACCTCGCCTGCGTTCAGGCTGGTACGGCCGGCGATGTACTCGCTCAGCTGCGGTGTGCTGAGGGTTGTAACGAGATCGATTTGGGGGCGGGTGGCCTTGATGGCCGCGATTCGTGATGCCATTAGCTCCTCCTTGGGGCCGTTGGATGGGTTGGAGAAATCGGCTTGCCTGGGTTGGGATGTTTCTGCCCGTCATTATAATGGAGCAGCCCAGGGGATGCGCGATCCCCAGGTTGGAAACGAAAATTTCTCGCCTAGAAAAATCGATCCCCAGGTTGGAAACGAATTTTTCTCGCCTAGAAACTTTCATCCCCAGGGCTTGCTTTGGCCATCCCCTGCCTGGGAACGATCGATCTGCTGGCTGCGGCTCGTCCGGCCCAGGCAGCAAAGGAGCCGGAGCAGCGTGGACTGCGTCGATGTTTCATGGCTACTGCACCCAGACGGCACTCCAAAGGTAACTACCTTCAGGTAATTCTGCTACCATAGCTGCCTCAAAGTTAGGTGTGTTGGCGGCGAATAACCGCCCGCCAGAGAGCCAAAAGAGATACTGGCTGTCTGGAGACCAGATAACGTTGCTGGTATTTACTGGGCCATCAGTTGGACCTGTACCCAGGCTGGTTGACAGGCGAACCGATGGCTGGGCCTTGTCGGGGCCAACCCATAACTCGGAAGCGGAGCTGTTTGTCAGGTAACGGGAGTGGTACTGGGCCCACCACTGATGATCGGGGGATACGATCACTGAATGAGAGTTGACAGATTTGGCATCGTATGTATCCCATTTGTGCATGGGGATTTCGGTCACCGTTCCATCAGGCGATATGAGGAAGATGCGGCCGTCAGG
>JAFGMS010000102.1 GCA_016927375.1 Anaerolineae bacterium | reverse complement strand
TTCTCTGCGCTCTCTGCGTTCTCTGCGGTGAAACAGCTTTCTCAGGGCGCATTATCCGTACATTGGTTCAAACCGGGAACTGCTGTAGGAATTTCCTTTTTTAGCCCGTTCCACATTCACGTTCCCGAGCTATGAAAAGTAGTTCACAGCCTACAGTTTACAGTAAAAGCAACAGCTGGATTGGGCAACAGGTTCTCTTGGTGGTCGATGACCGTCTAGATGTCTGAAGGCTTTTTGCAATCGTCAATCATTCAGTCGTCAATCACCCAATAACTTGGCAGTGTCAATTTAATCAGATGCATCTTGGGTTAATCGGGACGCATCTTCGATTGCCCAACAGGGCTGCTGCGATGGCCCAACTTACGATGCTTTTCAATTAGTTGACAAATCACCCAACCCAGTAGAAAAGACAGCGTCTGCGGCAACCGTTTGTCAACCAGTAATCAGCAATCATCAATCAGCCAATAATCAATGTCATGTCCCGCGCAGGCAGTCCAACAAGACCTGCTTGTCCTGACTGCGCACAAACGCGGTGATCCTATCCCCCACCTGGAAGACCGTGTCACCATGAGGAATGAGAACCCGACCGGCACGCCGGATCGAGACCAGGGTGCACTCGCTGGGCATAGTCTCGGCAAACTCGTGCAGCACCATTCCGGCAGCACAGCTGCCTTCCTCCAATGTTGCTTCAATAAACTCGGTACCATCGATGTTACGCAGCTGCATCCGCCGGGCGCGGTGCTGGAGTTCCGCTCGCCGGGCCAGGGCAATATTATAGGCACGGATGATGCCTTCGCGGCGGATTAACCCGACGAGGTGAGTTTTGTCCTCTCTGGAGACGACAGGCAAACGGCCCAGGCCGCGTCTGGCCAGGCGGGCCAGCGCATCCCCCATCGGCTCATCCGGATAGGCTACCAGGAGATCATCGAGGGGTGTTCCGATCTCAGCTACTGTCGTGCGCCGCGGTAGATCCTGGTTGACAGCCCGCTCCAGATCCTCGATAGTCACAATGCCCCACAGCGCGCCGCTTTGATCCAGCACCACCAGCCCTCGATGATGCCCGCGGCTAAGGGCCTCGGAAAGCTGGACAATGGTCATGTCCGGGGTAACCGCATCCGGGCTCTCCTGCATGACCTCACCGACGGTCACGTTCTGCATAATATCGATGTCACGGCCGCGTTGCAGCCGGATACCACGGCGCGTGAGCTTCAGGGAATAGATCGATTCGCCTTGCAGCATCACACGGGCCAGCACTGTGGCGATGACGACAGTGAGCATCATAGGCAGGATGATGCGGTAATCGCCCGTCAGCTCAAACAGGATCAATACGGCTGTTATGGGCGCATGGGCGCCGGCAGCAAAGACCGCCGCCATCCCGACCAGTGCATAGGCGCCGGGCGGCGCGGTAATTTCCGGGAACAGTAGATTGACGATCAAGCCAAAGGCCGTCCCAAGCATCGCACCCATGAAAAGCGACGGGGCAAAGACGCCGCCGGACCCGCCTGAGCCCAATGTGATGATGGTGGCCAACAGCTTGAGCACCAACAACGCAGCAACCACGCCCAGTGCCAGCTGATTGGTCAATGCCGCCTCGATGATGTCATAGCCGACATTGTAGATTTGGGGTACCTGCTCCCATGTCACGCCGGTGAGGAAAGGATAACCCAGAGCCAGACCACCCAACAATGCGCCACCGATGGCCGGCTGGATCCATTCCGGCACGCTTTTCCACTTAGCGAATAGGTCTTCTGACCAGTAAAGCGCCCGGATGAACAATACACCTACCAGAGCGGCAAGAACGCCTAGAATGGGATACAGGCCATATTCCCACACACTGTTGATGTGATATTGCATGGGAATGGGAAAGGCCGGGACGTCGCCGAACGCCGCCTGTCCAATCACACTGGCCGATACTGCCGAGATCACCACGGTGCTGAAGTACTGAACATTGAACTCCCCGAGAATGAGTTCAAGCGCGAAGATGACACCGGCGATGGGCGAGTTGAAGGTAGCAGCTATACCACCGGCAGCTCCACAGGCAACCAGGTTGCGGATGCGCTCATCGGATAGATGGAGGGCCTGGCCAATCGATGAGCCGAGCGCGGAGCCAATCTGCACAATGGGGCCTTCGCGTCCCACCGAGCCGCCGCTGCCAATTGAGAGAGAGGAAGCCAGCGCCTTGACCAGTGCCACGATGGGGCGAATGCGCCCGCCCCGCAAGGCAACCGCCTCCATCACTTCCGGAACACCGTGCCCTTTTGCCTCGCGAGCAAAGAAGTAAACCAGTGGACCGACGAGCATCCCGCCGATCACCGGGACAATCACGACATAGGCTTTTCCCCAATCGCTCGTAATGCGCGGGAACCATGTATAGCCGACCCAGCTTACCCCCTGGATCAGGTAGCGGAATGCTACAGCGCCAAGGCCGGTGCCGATGCCGACCAGCAGAGCGGTCCCTATCAGCACACCGCTTTCGGACAGTTGAAGCCGGTCGAGTAAGCTTCCTAACCATCGAGGAAAATGGGCCAGCCTGGAATAATGATGAGCAATCTGTATTTTAGGGGTGTTCTCGTTCTTCACCTTGTAGTATCCTGTTCCGATGTTTGCCGGAGTGACAACCAGGGGAGCAGGTTATAACGCCGCCCATGATGATTTGCAAGCCCAGCAGGGAGATTGACCATTGCTGATTGACGATTGACGATTGTCAAATAAACGAGGATGCTGAGCAGCAGGTGTTCAAGTAGGCAACAGGTAAATATGCAAACCAAGCCATGCATCTGGAAGGCAAGACTCACAAAATCATCGCCCATGAGGGAGAGAAAAACAGATATCTTGACCCCATAAGTGTCAACTTAAGAGCCTCGTATTGCTCGATGATCCGCTTTCAGCCTCGCGAACTGCGTGTCCTTCCCGTTTTCACGGGAATGACAGTAGCCGTAGCGAAAAGGATGATATTGGGCTTAAGTTGACACCTATGGGGTTCCTACTTTTATGGGAATGACAATGTGGGAAGTATGTCGGGATGGAGAGGTTATCCTATGCTCCTTACGAGCACAGCCAAACCGATCACCATCACCATCGTCAGCCCTCCGGCAACAGTGCCGATAATCGACAGCTCCCGGCGGGAAGTACCGGAGAGTATTGCCGCCAATCCGAGCGCAAAGCCCAACACGCCCATAATCAGAGCAAGGTCAACACCAAACCCTGCGACATCGAGCAAATCAGTATGTTGTGTAGTCCCTACAACCAATATAATCCCGTATCCGCAGACTGTGCCTAACAGTCCCAAAACACCCAGAGCAACCGAGCCAAGCGGGAAGATTTGTTCAGTTCGTTTCGGCTGAGATAAAGCACGCTCTAACCTGTCGGAAGCAAAATTGGCGTTATAGTCCTCCTGGACTTTCTTGAACACGAAAAAACGCCGGAAAACCTGGACCGACAGGACAACCTGGAATACCCCAAAGACCGCCCAGCCAACAGCCGTATTACCAGTCATCAGATTATTGACGGCCGCCCAGGCCAACATGACTGCATAGAGAACAAACATAGAGGCCTCCCGGACGAGGAAAGACAACAGCCCAACAGCGATAAGCAGCAGACCATGAGGTAGGCTCAGAAAGTTGGTCGCCACAAGGTGAACGATGCCCAAGACAACCAATATCCAACCCCAATTCTGGAGATCACCTTGCATTTTCAGGTAGGCTTCAGGTGTCCTCATTTGTAGGATAGCGTCCAGCGCATTGGGATCACTGCTCACGTTGGAGGTCCCCGCTGGTGCCCGGCGGCGGTTCGATCTGACCACAAGTACAATGATACCCACAATTGGAAAAACGATGAGGCCAATCAAGATAAGCACAATTAAGCTGTCGTCCATGATGCTCCTCTCGTATCTGTGTTACCTGCTAAGGGCGCACCTTTATGATCCCGGCGCAGGATAGGCTGAGTTCCAGGGGACGGTTGAGAGATCGATGTTCAGCTGTAACAGCTGGGTCAGCACCCAACCATGCTCGCCGCTGGCTGTCGTGACCTCGAGCCACGAGTCGTCGCCGTTGACGCTGATGATCTGCAAGGGGTCGCCTCTCACCAGCACTTCGATCACGGGTGAATCGGGGAATGGTTGGTAACGCACATTGAGCTCATCGGAGGCCACAATAGCATCCGGCAGGGGCTCCTGGACGGTGATCGTCTCTGACCCGCTGATGCCGCTTTCCGATCCGGTCAGCCGCAGCTCGTAGGTCCCCGTCTTGAACGTCGACAAATCGACCTGGTAGGAAAACGAGCCGAGAGCATCGGCCAGCGGCAGGGCATCGCGCAGGCTGTGCTCATCGCCGATAAGCTCGACCACGACGCTCTCCCCAGCGCTGAACCCCGATGCGGAAATCTCCAGCATATCACCAATGCGCGGCTCGGCAGGCGAGATGGTCAGGGTTTCAGGAGCAGGCCCCGGTGTGGGTGTAGGCGGCTTTTGCGCCAGGCTAAAGGTCACCTCGCGCTCAATACGCTGCTCGATCAGGCCAAAGGTATCGCTGAAGGGCTGAATGATGATAGTGGCGGAGTAGTCGCCCGGCTCAAGCTCGGCGCGGTCTACGTAGATGGTCACTTCCTGCGGCGGCAGATCCGGCCCCAGGCTGAAATCCTCCGGCACGGCGGTCACGGCCGGGTTATCGGATGAGACGAAGAAGCTCCAGGGCGGCGGCGGATCGGGGTTGCCGGAGCGCCAGCTTATACGCAAAGTTGCGCTGTCCCCCTCCCCCACCTCGATTACCTCATCAGACGGGTAAACTTCAAAGACCGGGTAGGTCCAGCGGAAGGCCAGGCCTTCGCGCAGATCGATGTCGGGCGGCTGGCCAATGCGGGAGGCCAGGTAGCGGTCGACGGCCAGATTGCTCCATGCATCGTAGGCCTCGCGCTGCAACCCGACTACCACTAACGCCAGCTGCGCGTCGGTCGGCTCGGCGCCGGCCTTCAAAACCGTCACGCTGCTGAAAGGCATCGCATAGGCATCGAGCGCTGCTCCGGTTAGTGCCAGCGGGCGGGCAGGATTGTAAAGGTAGAGCAGCACAGCCACATCATCACCGTTCCGCATACGGGAACGCACCGCTTCTTCGCTGAGCACACCCAGCGGTTCGAGCACATCTACATTGAGCATGCCTGTGGCCGTCGCGATATTGTATCCCTGAAGCGATTTAGGCGGCATCGCCAGCCGCCGGACGGTCGTTTCGCCTACAATAGGAGCGGCAACCGGGAGGTGCAAGCCGGTTGGATCCTCAGCATAGACAAAACGCCGGCCCTTTTGGGCCGCCACGCGAATGCGTATGCCCGGCAGCCTCTCGCCGGTCAGGCCGGAGGAGACCTGGAAGTCCACCGCGCCCGTTACGCTCTCGATGCGTACCAGACCGCTGATATCGGTGACGCCGGTATCGATAACCGTGTCGCCGTCACCCCAACAGGCGGTGAGCACTCCGATTACGGTAATGGATAGTAGTAAACCGCCCAGGTAGCGGGTCAAATGGCTTTTCCTCAACATAGCACAAGTATAACCTGAGCGGCAAGCTATGATCAAAGAAGGGGGATGAGGTTAGGGGGTGGCGGATAGGGAAAAGCACAAAATAGCATCAAGTAAGCACGCCAACAAGGAATGGCGGATGTTGGGCGAGGGGTTCACTTGTCAGATATTCGCTGATTGCTGATTGCTGATAGCCGAACGCTTGCAAAAGTGGCAATTTCACGGTGAGGACATAAAATAGCGGGCGAATTGACAGTATTTGAGGGAACACCATGTCAGATAACAACGACCTTTTCGAGCTGCTGCTCGATTTTAATCATCCGGACAAGGTAGTCCGCGAGGCCACGCTCCAGGTGCTGGTGAAGCTGGGAAGCGATGCCGTCCCATCGCTGGTCGAGGAGTTTGACCAGATTGGAGGCTCGGCTCGTCTATACGTCATCCGTGTCCTCGGGCTGATCGGCGATGTGCGTGCGGTGCCGCTCCTGCTGGAGCTGGTAGTCAGCGATAACATCGAGGAGTATATATTCGTCTCCAGCCTGGCTGCCAGATCGCTCAGGCAGATTGGCGATGAGACAGCCGTGGCGGGACTGGTGGAACTGCTCAGCCACGAGCGCAGCGGGCCGAGCCGCATGGCGGCCACGGTGCTGGGAAACATCGGCAGCGCCCAGGCGGTGCCGGGGCTGATCGATGCGCTTGGCAACCGCGACCCGCAGACGCGCGCCCTCTCGGCACGGGCGCTGGAGCAGATCGGCACGCCGCGGGCCATCGCGGCGGTGGCCGTGTGGCGGGAGCAGGAAGATTGAGTGCAGCAGTCAGCAACCAACAGTCAGCTTACAGGCAATACCATTACCAGTTTTCGTAACCTCCTACAGCCATCCGCCCCTACAAATAGACTGTCTCCGGCCTCTATATATAGTATATTGACATATAGATAGCGGCATGATATAGTGCTGGCAGCGAAACGCTCCGCTCTCTGATGGGAGACAGATATATGCCAGCATCGATCACTGCCAACCCTCTTTTCATTCGTTTGACCCGGCGAGGTGTCTCGCTGCGAACTACATTGTGGGTTGCTGTAGGCTCTATGCTATTCAGCATGCTGGCTGGGACTGCCAGTGGGCTGGCCAGTCACATGCTGGAGAGCCTCTCGATGCTGTTACTCATTCTTATTATCGGCACCCCTTCCTTTCTTCTGAATGGACTCTATCCTCCTGTGATTGCTGTTTTTGCCGCCATAGTTGTTGGGAACGATGTACGGAGCGAAGATTACACCATGCTCAAGCTAACGTTGATCACACCGCAGCAAGTCGTGAGAGGTTACATCTCTGCATCGCTTTATCGGCAGCGTATGCTGCACGCCATCGCGCTTGGGCTGTCATTCATAGGGCTGTTCCAGAACTTCGGCCTGCTCATTTCAAACACGCTGTCGATGCAATACGCTGCCACCTCCCTGGCACCTCTCAATGCAGCCGTCAGCATCACGGCCTCTCTGCTTGCCGTCTTGCGCATCATAGGGCTTGCGATCCTGGCCTCCTTAATGGGTGTGGCGTTCTCGCTGCTGTGGCGGCAGCGCGATCCGGCCGCGGTTGTGGCTGCCATCGTGATGATTATCCTACAAGTTGTCGGCGCCTTGCTTTCCTCTGCCGGTTACTGGTTTATATTCTTCAGTCATCTGGACAGCGACATGACGACGAAGTTGATCGCCATTTTCCAGGTAGGGTATGGGGTCCTGTCGGTTGTTCTGGTCTGTTTGTTGACCTGGGGGACGATGTGTCTGGCCCGGCGATGGGTATAGGAGCAAACATGCTGCAATCGATCACAACCAATCCCCTCTTCATCAGGTTGACCCGCAACGCGAAGGGGCCCTCGCTGCGAGACACATTGTGGATCGCAGGCGCTTCTGTGCTGCTCGGCGCACTGATTGGAATAGGCTCCGGATTTGTCACCTCGGAGAGCATAGGGATAAGGCTGGCAGTCTGTGGCTTGCTCAGCTTTACCCTGACAATCCCGACAGCGCTTTGGCCATCCATTATCGCCATCTTTGCTGCTACCAGGACAGGTGACGATGTACTCTCCAAAGACTATGATATGCTCAAACTAACCCTTATCACGCCGCAGCAGATCGCGAGCGGGTATGTGTTCGCATGGCTGTACCGGCTACGTGTGCTGTTTGCCATTGCCATCGGGCTGTCATTCATGGGGCTGTGCCAATGGCTTGGCATAAGTCTCTCCGAGAGGCTATCGACGCAGTCTGTTATCGCCTCCTTTGAACTCTTCAGCGCAGCCTGCAACATTGCCCTATCGGCATTCGTCATTCTGCGCGTGACAGGACTTGCGATTCTGGCGTCGGCGGCAGGCGTCACCCTTTCACTACTTTGGCGGCAGCGCGGCCCAGCCGCTATTGTGGCTGCCATCGTGATGATCATCCTCCAGGCTATTGGCTATCTGGTATCTTATGTTCTTCCCTTCATAGCCTTTTCCCTGTATACCACTCCTGCAGACTGGGATATCAATCTCATCGCAATCAGTGCAGGATACGGAGTAGTGTCGACCATCGTGGTCTATTCGCTGGCCTGGGGGACGATGCGTCTGGCCCGGCGATGGGCGTGAAACACGAAGAAACGAAAAGGAAGAAGAAACGAAGAAAGCGGAAGGGCATGGAATAGCAATGCTGTCGAACAACCGCTTCCTAACCCCACTCATCACTACCTTGTGCTCTATGCGCTCGAAGAGTATTCTTGGCCTGAACTGAGAGCACCTCCGCAGAAAGGCTTTGACCATGCCATCCGAGCAAGAAGCTGTACCGGATACCGGTAAACTGGATAGCGGTCTCACGATTGTGCGCGTTCTAATTGCTGCTTTGGCTATATTGCCGATTCTTCCATTCTGTCTCATTTTCGCTGTCGGGTCCGCAATCCCGGCAAACTCCAATCTGGAAGCGGCGGTCTTTGGTATATCCCGGATTGTGACCCTGCTAAGCTCCAGCTGCGCCGCACTGCTGATGCCTGTGTTGATCGGTATTGGCATCTTGCTGGCAAGAACAGCACATAAGCGGACAGGCAAGCCATATCCCACATGGCTCTTCATTCTAACCGGGATCGTTTGGATCGCATACATAGCTGTGACCGTTGCGCTGTTCATGATATGGTTTGTTGGTAACTAAGCCAATACTACACTGCCTGGCTTCAGGCTAATGCCGCTTGCGCCAACCGGCAACTCGTAGACAATAGAAGGCATGGCTGGCCATTTTCATATTAACAAGGTTGTGGGTAGAGCGGCAGCAATCGTCATCATCCCCATGCTTGCTTCTTGTACTGCTTCCCTACCCCAGTGGCAGATCTATGCCTTTCATGAGGGCACTTTCGTCGCCCTACCGGACACTCACGAGACCATCACTCCCTACGCCATCGATACCACACTATCTCCTCCCACCACGCCGACCGACTGGGATGTCACTGCGGCAAGTCTGGCCGATGTTACAGGCGACGGCGAGCCCGAGTGGGTGCTGCTGGTCTGGCGACCCTGGCGCGACTGGCCCATCCAGGAGTGGGTCTCGGTCCCCAGCCCGATCAGCGACTTTCACGATACCGCCGGAGACAGCTGCCACCTGATCCTGCTTGACCCTGACGATGAACATGAGGTATGGGCCGGATCGGCGCTGCCTGCGCCGCTGCTGGCTCTGGCAGTAGGCGATGTCGATGGGGACAGGCTCAATGAGGTAGTAACCCTCGAAGGGGACTATAATGCTGGTAGAGACAACCCGGCCAGCCACATCGACGTTTGGGCCTGGAACGACTTCGGATTTTCGCTCAAGTGGCGCTCTGCCGAGGGTGCCTTTCACCAGCTTGAGCTGATCGACAGCGGGGAAGGTGAGCCGCTCCGGATTGCCGTGAGATGAGCGTTCCGGAGAACATCAACCCGCGAAAAAGACAGCAAACGAAGGATGGACGAACTCAGAACGAACTCAGGACGAAGAAGGCCTGGGCGACACGCAATTTGGCAAAGACGGTGTTCTAAAAAGCACCCTGTTGCTTAATCTATTGGACGTAGGACGCCGGAACGAGATAAGCGTTTTTACTTGTTGCTCGTGACTCATTGCTCGCTGCTACTCAAGGAGGTGTAAACATGCACAAATCGAGATTGACCTTTACGATACTGTTGTTCATCGTTGCCGGCATGCTGGCGTGCAATATGCCAGAGATCGCGATGCCATCGGCGCCATCAGGGTCATCGCCGGAACCATCGCTAGAAACACCGGCGGCAACGGCGGAGATCGGGCCGACTGCGCCGCCGGGGGCGCGCAGCAAGCCCTTTGCCAACTACCCCGATATCCCCGTCTCGCTGCCGGTGGCCTATCAGGGGCCACCCCTGCCGCTCGACCTGGGATCGGTAGGTCTCCATTCGGAGATCGCGCTCAGCGATGAGGCCCAGGCGCTGCTGGCGCAAAACGGCTTCGTAGTCGTGCCCGCCGAGTGGGAGGAGTTTTATCCCCTCTACGATGAAGTTCGCTACCAGGAGATGCCGGTCTTCATCACCACCGACTCGGTTTACCACGTCTACCACCTGATCTTCGATAAAATGCTGCGCGACCTGGAGCAGCAGTTCTTCGAGCCGGACATTCGCCTGCTGACCCGCGCCTGCCTGCAAAAGGCCATCGAGCTTTATGACGGATTAAAGGGTACTGACCTGGAGACACCGTCCCGGCAAGTCGTCGCGTACTTTGCGGTGGCCGACGCACTGATTAGCCCTGACGATCCCGCCGCCACGCCGACGGATGTCATCGACATGGTAACCGGCGAGCTGGCCTTGATCGAGGCGCACGAGGGCATGAAGCCCAGCCCAATCTTCAGCCTGAGTTGCCCGAACGGCTGCGACCCCTGTAACACCGATCCCCCCCCAGAATGTCTCGATCAGCCTTGCCTGTGCGAGGACTATTCCCAGTATGTACCTCGTGGTCACTACACGCGCACCGAGCGGCTCCAGAACTATTTCCGTGCCATGATGTGGTATGGGCGCATTAACATGCGGCTGCAAAGGCCACAAGAGACCCAGGCAGCGCTGCTGATCACTTACATCTTACGCAATGCCGAGGTGGGCGGAGAGCCTGCCGCCGACATCTGGGCGCGGGTATACGACCCCACGGTCTTCATCGTCGGCAAAGCGGATGACCTGGGCCTGTACGAGTATGGTACGCTGACCGACAGCGTGTTCGGGCCTAATGCCCCCCCGGCTGCCTTCACTGACGAGGCCAGATTCGCCGATTTCGTCAATGCAGCCCGCCAGCTCCCGCCGCCGCAGATCAACTCGATGTGGGTTTACATCTGGGAAGATAAGGAGCAGGTGACGCAGGGTTTCCGCTTTATGGGGCAGCGCTACGTACTGGATGCATATATTTTCGATGAGATGACCTGGCGTGAAGTCGGCGAGATGGGCAACGAGCGCTGGCTGCCCTCCGGGCTTGACGTGATGGCTGCTTTCGGATCTGAGGAAGCCTACACCATCCTCGACGAGATGGGCGAGACGGCCTACGTCAACTACCCTGAGCAGATGACCAAGCTTCAGGGAGAAATCGAGGGGCTGGGTATGGATTCATGGACCCAGAACCTCTACTGGTCGTGGCTGTACTCCTTCATGCCGCTGCTGGAGACCAAGGGCGAGCCATATCCGGCCTTCATGCAGACACAAGCCTGGGCCCGCAAGGACATCCACACCGCGCTGGGCTCGTGGACCGAGCTGAAGCACGATACCATACTCTACGCCAAGCAGTCGATGGCCGAGATGGGCGGTGGCCCACCGCCTGAGCCGCCCCGCGGCTGGGTCGAGCCTAACCCGGAGGTATATGCTCGCCTGCTGGCCCTCACCCGCATGACGCACGATGGGTTAGAGAGCCGCGGCCTGCTGACCGAGACGACCGATGTCAACGCCACGGGAACCAACTTGCAGCGGCTGGATGACCTGCTGGTCTTCTTGCAGGATGTCGCGCAGCGCGAGCTGGCCGGGGAGACACTCACCACCGAGGACTACGAGCGAATCAAGTATTACGGCGGGGAGCTGGAGGCGATCACGCTGGCGGCTGCTGACAAGGATGGCGAAGAAGGCAGCCCCTTCTTCGATGAGCCGGAACCGGCAGCGCTGGTCGCCGACGTGGCCACCGACCCGAACGGGTTTGTGCTGGAAGAGGCCATCGGGCGCGTGTTTGAGATCTATGTGGCCGTCCCCGATGGTCAGGGAGGGCTGAACGTTGCCAAGGGCGGCGTCTTCTCTTACTTCGAATTCCCCTGGGACATGGGTGACCGCCTGACCGACGAGAAGTGGCGCGAGCTGCTGGCCAGCGGCGGCGCGCCTGCGCAGCCGGAGTGGACGAAGAGCTTCATTACGCCGTAGGGAGAAACACGAAGAAAAGAAGGAACGAAGAAACGAAAATAGCGAAGGGATGGTGAGCTGATACAACACTGATATGGATAGAGCAGGCCTGTATGTGTCCTGCTCAATCAGGTACAGTTGTGGAGACTTCCGAAGTCTCAAGCGATAGCCGACTTCGGAAGTCTCATCATCCCTCGCAATATTGAGGAGACACTTTGCTGCTGGTTACGGATATGTATCCGTAACCCATATTCGCCGGATTTTAGTCCGGCAGCCCCCAAACACGTGAAGCCTGATGGGGAAAATCGAGCCCTGTCAGGCTTGCAGATTAAAATCTGCTCAGTATCCGTTACGGATGAATATCCGTAACGAGCATCAACGAGCATCAGTCTAACCATGCCCCGAGACAGCTTAGTCATCCTTGACAGTGGAGGATCAAACAAGAGGCGATGAATCCACCTCACAAGAACCCGCTGTTTGAGCGGCTCACACACAATGCCAGGTGGCCCTCGCTGCGAGTTTGCTTGTGGCTGACCGGGGTGCTGGCAGCACTTGGTGTGGCTATCTCTGTTGCCAGCCTGCTGACGCTCCCCTCGGTGGAGGCAAAAGCTGCGCAGAACTGCTCACCTTCTGGCTTCCCCATGCCAAGCGCAAGCGATATCCATGATATCTACATCTCGCTGCTGATTACCATGGTTTCACTAGTAGTTCCACCCATTGTGGGTATTGCGGCTGCCATACAGACCAGCCGCGATGTGCATACTGAAGCATACGACCTCTTGCGCCTGACGTCTCTAACTAAGATGCAGATTGTACATGGCTATCTCTATGCCGGATTACATCGTATGCGTTTGCCGCTGGCGCTTACCATTGGAATAGCTCCTGCTCTGATAGGCAGGTTTCTTTACGGCATCTTAAAGCTAACCATATGGTCGGCCACCTACTGCTCGTCCATCGCCCTTGTGCCCTACCACCTCACCTTGCTCGACATCATTGGGCCTCTGGTAGTCATCACAGTTGTGGAAATCGGGCTGCTGGCACTGAACCCACTGGCGGCAGCTGTGGGTGTTGCACTTTCGTTGTGGTGGCGCAAGACGGTCGCTGCCGTCTTGTTTACATCAGCCATTATGCTGCTTGGTGTCTTTTTTGTAGTGAGCCTACAGATCCTCATGGGTCCGTTTACTCATGCAGAACCCTTCTCACTATCTCCAACGGCACTCCTAGAGGTGTTAATCGCCTCCGGCTTTTGCCTCTTGCCACCTGTGCTGCTCACACTGGGCAGCATGTGGCTGGCGAAACGCCGGGTATAAGTAAGGAGAGATAAACATAAACAGCAACCCACTCTATGACCGCCTGACTCGCAAGGCAAAGCGGCCCTCGCTGCGAACCTGCCTGTGGATCGGGTTCGGGTTAGGGCTGGCAGCCCCCTGGCTGTACCTGACCGGGTGGGGAGTTATGCGGCTGGCGCAACGGTGGGTGTGAAACACGAAGAAACGAAGGGACGAAGAAACGAAAAACAGCGGAAGGGACGGTTAGCTGATAAAACACCGATAAGCACAGAGTGGATATTGATCTGCCGCGGTTTAGACTAAAGAGAAGGGGGCAATGCAGCAATTCCCGCTTTGGAAATTCACCGCAGAGAATGCAGAGACCGCAGAGAAAAAAACAAGGAGAAAATCTCTGCTGCTGAACGCTTTTTAGAGAATATTCTTTGGATACTGTGTCAAACCGGGAATTGCTG
>JAFGMS010000101.1 GCA_016927375.1 Anaerolineae bacterium | reverse complement strand
CCAGTCGAGAAGTGCAACGCAAAGTACTTTATACAGTTGGGAAGATTGCCTTAATCTGGCGATGAACTTATGCCCAACTGTACTAGTGCTTTTCTCACCGCAGCAAAGGCATCGACCCAGCCATAGCCATAGATATTATTCACCTCACCATTATCACCACCACACAAATCAGATGCGGAGACATAGTGCGCGGTGCTCTCGATGATCTGCTCAGTGCGGTCAATGTCACCGATCAGTGAAGGGTCGGCTGACCACAACAGCGCGACCAGCCCCGCCACGTGCGGACCGGCCATCGAGGTGCCGCTTCCGTAGCCATAACCGTCTCCCGGTACACTGGAAAGGGTATTCCAGCCAGGCGCCACCACATCCGGCTTAATCCGCCCGCTGCCGTCGACCAGCACCGGCCCCCGGCTGCTAAAGAAGACAATCGACCCATCCTCGAATATGGCACCCACACTGAAGGCCGCGTCAGCGTTAGCCGGCGGTCCGACCGTGTTACAAGTCGGGCCCTCATTTCCGGCGCTGACCACGTACATCTGCCCGGCGTTGCGAAGATGGGTAATTGCGACAGGAAGCGTAATGGCATCGCAGCCTTCTTCGGGTGGGCAGCCCCACGAGTTGTTGACAACGTGCGCCCCGCGTGCCGGATCGCCATCGGTGAAAGGGTCACCATCCTGTGGGTATGGGGCAAATAGGAACTGCATGCAGTCCAGGTAGTAGGCCGGATTACCCAGATTGCGGCCCAGGTTGCGGCAGGCAATCCATTGGGCACCAGGCGCCACACCGATCCCACCCTGTCCCAGTACAGTCCCCAGTGTATGCGTGCCATGTCCCATCTCGTCCACCGGTTCACCTGCGCCGGCCCAGGGATCGAACCAGGTGTAATCGTGATTGCCCTCCGAGCCAAGATACCGGCTGTGCAAAGCAGGATGCGTCCAATCCACACCTGAGTCGGCTCCTCCAACAATGATGCCCTCCCCCGTTATGCCGAACTGCTCCCATACCAGCTCGGCGTCCATCTTGTCGATGCCCCACGGCAGCCCCTCGAGTAAATCCGTCGTTGCTGACATTGACTTCGGCTCGACGAATGACGGCAGCGGCCGCGCATAGGGGGTGTTCAGAATGCGAGCAACATCAGGCCGTGCGGCAATCTGCAGACGCAAGATGGGGTCACCGACGACTTCGATGCCGTTGATCAGGTAATACGGTGTGTACTCGATCCCCTGCGCATCCAGCATGTCCCGTAGATCGGCCTGAGAAGTCTGGGCGTGCTCGGTCAGTGTCTCGTAAACGGCCGATACCCGCTCGTTCCGGTCGGTGATGTCATTAGCAAAGGCGGTGTCGGCCTGGTCGGCCATTACCACGAAAAAGGTTTCGGGCTGCATCTCCGGCTGGCCAAAACCCGCATATAAAGCCGCGCACACCGCCAGCGCGCCAACATCAAAAATGGCGGGAATGGCCGGCCGCTTGACGATTTTTACCAGCCAGCGGTGAGCAAAAAGCATCGACGTTCCTAACAACAGCCCCAGCAGCAAACCTGCCGGGATGGTTGGTCCCCAGGCTGCTCCCATCTCATCAAGCATGAATTCCCCTTCAACGGCGTCAGCCAGGGTGAAGGGCAGCAGAAAAGCTGCAAAGAGAAATGCCAGTACAGCCCACCACAAGCGCGGCAAGTCCGGCCGCTCATCGAGCGTGAGCAGTGCGCCAGCCACAAAACCGCAGAGGAGCATGCCGGTGGTAAGCATGGCGCTTTGCAACCAATAACCACGCACTGTCAACACGCCATACTGGATAGCAAAGAAGGCTCCTCCTACCAGTACCGCTGACCAGATTGGCTTTCGAGTGAGCATTTCCTGATTGTAGAAAAAGATCGAAGCCAGCAGAACGGCGCAGATGAGAGCAACAGAGAACGCATCGAACAGGCTGAGAGAAGTCTCGACCAGGGTGCCTAATGCCCCGATGACCAGCCAACCGGCCGGGACGATCAGACCAAGAGCTATTCCTAACAACAGCGGACCGGCAGCCGGTTTGCCCAAAAAGCGTTTGCGACCGGCAGCGATGATCGCCAGGCTGTATAAAATCGAGAGCAGTGACGGCAGCCAATTGGGCAAGCCGGGTTCCATCAAAGCCTGTTCGGCAGCCGTTGACAAACCAATCAACCCGTTATGTCCCCCGGCCAGGGCCAGCATCAAAGCGATGCCACGCCACAGCGCGAAGCGTTCCTGTTTTAGGAAAACAGCAATAGAAGCAAAGGGAACGATCAGGATTAACGCGTAAACACCTGCGTAACCGAGATTGACGACCAAGCTCCTACCGAACACATCTCCAAGAAGCATTGCACCGATCCACATAAGCCCCATGAGACCAACGAGGCCGAAGATGATAGCAGCCAGGAACGCCGTCAGGCATCCATGGGGCTGCTCAGGTTGAGGTTGCTCGATGTTCTGTTGATCTTGCAGTGAGGTTTCCATATTCTATTTCTCCACAGGTTAGCGCAGTACAACATCCATGGCTTCATCCAGCGAGCGGACATGGATGGCTTCGACGCCCTCCGGCAGCGGATCGCCGCTCTGCCGGACAGTTTTTGGGATCAGGGCTCGGCGGAAACCCAGCTTGGCGGCCTCGTTCAGGCGGGCGGGCAGCTGGCTCACAGCTCGCAGCTCGCCGCTCAGGCCAACCTCGCCGACTACGACCAGGTCGGCCGGGATGGGGCGATCTTTGACACTGGAGGCAATCGCCAGCGCGACGGCCAGATCGACAGCAGGCTCATCGATCTTCAGCCCCCCGATCACATTGACGAAGACATCCTCTTCTGACAGGCGGATGCCCACCCGCCGGGTCAGGACGGCTGTGACCAGCAGCAGGCGGTTAGAATCAATGCCGTTGGCTGTGCGGCGCGGGTTGGCGAAGCTGGTGTGGGTGGCCAGGGCCTGGACCTCGGCCAGCAGCGGGCGTGTGCCCTCCATGGTGACGACAATGGCCGAGCCGGGCGCGTTGACCATGCGCTCGGCCAAAAACGCCTCCGATGGGTTGAGGACCTCGATCATGCCGGCGCCCTGCATCTCGAAGACGCCCACCTCCGAAGTCGCGCCGAAGCGGTTCTTGACGCTGCGCAGCAGCCGGAAAGCCTGGAAAGCATCGCCTTCCAGGTAGAGGACGGTATCGACGAGGTGCTCCAGGACGCGCGGCCCGGCAATGCTGCCCTCCTTGGTCACGTGCCCGACCAGGAAGACGGCTATCCCGCTGTCCTTGGCCAGCCGCTGGAAGGCCACCGCGCAGTCCTTGACCTGGCTGACGTTGCCGGGAGAAGAATCGAGCGCCTCGTTGTAGGTCGTCTGGATTGAGTCGACCACCAACACGCGCGGCTGCACGGTCTGCACGTGGTCGAGGATGATGTTCAAGTTGGTCTCGGTGACCAGAAAGAGGTTGTCGGTAGTGATGCCAAGCCGCTCGGCCCGCATCTTGATCTGACGCGTCGACTCCTCGCCCGAGACATACAGAGCGGGGCCGGCGTAATCGGCCATCAGGGCAGTGACCTGGGTCAAAAGCGTGGTTTTACCGATGCCGGGGTCGCCGGCCATCAGGATCAGGCTGCCGGGGACGATGCCGCCTCCCAGCACGCGGGAAAATTCCTCCATCGGCAGTGGCAGGCGCTCCCAGGGGTCCCCTTCGATTTCAGAGAGGCGGCGCGGCTCGGAGCGCGCACCGGCCCTCTGATGGCCGGTAGACCCGGCCGGTGCAATAAGTTCCTCGACCATCGTATTCCACTCGCCGCAGGCAGGGCAGCGCCCCATCTCACGCGAGGTAGTCTTTCCGCAATTCTGGCAGACGTAAACGGTTCGGCTCTTTGCCATAATATCCTCACTGATGTAGTGCGATACATTGTTGATAGAGAGTGTTACATGTTGATGCAGCGTGTTCAGCCGCCCAAGTCGACCTGCGGGAGGCTGAATAGGTACAAAGTATATATCACGTTCACTACCAGCCACCAGCAGATTCTAATACTGCTCTTATGGTTATCTGTGATTGCTCTAACGGCAGTCTATCCTCTTTCTTACAGAGCCCACCTATACTACAAGCAAATCAGAAAGAGAACTGACTTTATGGAGGATAAAGCGATGTACATGACCCGATGGAACCCAAGCCGTGATGCAATGAGCCTGCGTGCAGCGATGGATCGCCTGTTTGAAGACAGCTTCGTTCGCCCCTCGTCCGCACCGGACGGCGGCACACGCGTAGCCAACCTACCTATCGATGCTTACAGCACCGAGAACGAAATCATCGTGATGGCCGCTGTGCCCGGCGTCAATCCGGAGGATGTGGAGATCACCGTCGAAGGTGAGTCGCTGACCATCAGGGGCAACATTCCAGAGGCAGTCGAGAATGTCAATTACATTTTCGCCGAGCGCTTTCATGGCCCCTTTGCCCGCACGCTTCAGCTTAACGTGCCGGTCGATGTAGAGAACATCGAAGCCACCTTCGAAAACGGCGTTCTAACACTGATGCTGCCCAAGGCTGAGGAAGTTCGGCCCAAAGTCATCAAGGTTAAAGCCAAGTAGAATTCCGAGTTCGACAATAATGAGAAAAGCGGCCCAGAAAGAGGCCGCTTTCTTCATTTTACCAAGAGGTAAAGCCGCCTGGTAGCACCCGGAAATAACGGGGACAAGCCGGCCAAGCCCGTTTTGGGGCTCATAACCTCACCCCTGAGAAGCGTAGCAACTCGATACGCTATTTGCGTCCCCTCTCCGCCGGGCGGAGAGGAGGACGTTGCCGGGGCATAGTTATCAGCCACTGTTGCAGGGGGTGAGGTTCAGCGTCCCGCACCTATCAACCACGCTGTTCTCGCGTGCTACCAGCCGCATTTTCTTGCTAGGCAAGATAGGATATATAATAGGAATGGTAACTACCCGGCTATGTGGCATGATGTGCTGACAGTTTTGAGTGCTGGGCGATTAAACATCAAATCGGCGATTAAACATCAAATCGCTTGGGTGATGAGTTTTCGTTTACAGTTCACAGCCAAAAGTTGAAAGCTGAGGGCTGGGGAGTTACCGGGAATGGTTGAATTATCTTGCTGGGCTATCCATCAGATGAACTAATTATGTCCTATGTACTGATTGTCGATGACGATACCACCATGGCAGAGACCCTGGCAGACATGGTGGGATTATTTGACTGGAAAACCGAGATCGCGCACGGACCCCGTGCCGCTATGGTGGCTATCCAGCGCAATCCCCCTGCCCTCATTCTACTTGATTTGAATATGCCCGGCGTAGATGGTATGGAAGTTTGCCGCTTTATAAAACGCGATCCGATTGCGGAGAAGACAATGGTCGTGTTTGTTACTGCGGAGGACGATCCGTCGATTAAGAAGAAGGCTCACGAGGCCGGTGCATCCGACTACCTGGTCAAGCCGGTGGATGTCGATAGACTGGAGAGCATTCTCGATAAGCTGCCTAAGAGTAAGACCAAGACTTAGCACATAGTGGTGAGGCAAATGTAAAAGACGCGACCGGTTACCGGTCGCGTCTTTTGATGTTAAGCCGGTTGTGGCAGGCTCAGACTTGTGGAGCCGTGCCGGCAGCCAGTTTATGGGCCAGCTGTCCCAGGATGTGACCGGTGAAATATGCGGAGAAAGCGGTGGTTAGCAGTGCTCCAATGCCGGTGCCGGATAGGATTGATGCAATTACTCCTCCAATCAGAAGGAACAGAATCACCATCCCAAAGTCACCCAGATTATCGCGGACGAGGGCAATGTTTGCACCAAATTCCATAAAGGTTCCAAACTCTTCTTTGTCAACGTAGCGAATCAGCCCACCCGAATAGACTATCCAGGCTGCAATGGAGTAAAGGGCGATAAGGCAGCTGCAACACATAACACCTATTGTTCCCAGCCCACCCAATGCCGCAATGGCGTCCTCACTTTCAAGCGCGGGCATTAAGCCAAAGGGTACAAGCATGATGCAGCTGAACAGGATAGTTGGTATGAAGTAAACCAACCCTGCCAAGAAAAGGGTCAAACCCTTGCTAATAAGACCGCCAAAATTATCCCAGCCGGGCAGTGGTTCCGGGTCATCTCTTTTGACACGCTTGACGATCTCAAACTGCCAGCCTTGAACAGCAAAGATCATGATGAATGTCCCAATTACTGGAATGAGATTCAAGAAAAACAGCAGTACGGCTATACCCAGCTTCTTGAGCCAATCTTCGTCATCAAACGGATACGTCAGTGCTTTTACAAAATCCATGTGTCAGATTCCTCCCCAAATCAGGTGAACTTAAAATATCGAGCATAACATTCATTATGATAAGTATTTGGATTACCTTGTCAAATAGCTCGTGCAGCAGTCCTCTTTGAAAAGTTGCCGTTTTCGAATAGAATGAAAGCTACATTGCACCTTCATCGCTAAATGCACGCAAAGGCATCCCCCTGAGAAAAGGAAGAGTTCCATGACAACCCCTTCTTCATCCATTGAAACTTTCCGTAACGTGGCGACGCTCAAAGATGGCGTCCGGGTATTATTCCGTCCCCTCATCACTGATGATGCCAACGGACTGTTGAAGCTCTTTGCTCCCCTTGACGAAGAGGAGCGGGCTGCAATACGCGGTGATGTTGACGAGGATCTGATCAAGGGATGGCTTGAGCATCTGGATTACGAGCGCCTGCTGCCCATCGTCGCGGAAGTCCGGCACGAGATCATCGGTGAAGGGATCGTGCACTATGGCAAAGGACCTTATCGCCACACCGCCGAGGTTCGTGTGTTCCTGGCCAAAGCCTGGCGACAGCGTGGTGTTGGTACATACCTCTTGCAGACTCTGATCGACATTGCACGCAGACAAGGTATACACATCCTGACGGCCGAGATTCTGGCTTCACAGACACATATTATTAAAGCCTTTGGTTCCCATGGCTTTGAGGTCAAGGGAACGCTAGACGACTATTTTATGCTTCCCGGTGGGCGAACTCAGGATGTCGTCATCATGCTCAATCCGCTCATCAGCCATCACAACGAGTTCTAGCGGACGATCTTCCAGCCAGCATCTCTACTGCTGACTGCAAGCGTCTTCAACTTATGTTCTGTAGTTTCGCCTTTTTTGTATGTGCGCATAGCATAAGTGTCAACTTAAGAGCCTCGTATTGCTCGATGATCCGCTTTCATGGGAATGACAGTAGCCGTAGCGAAAGGATGATATTGGGCTTAAGTTGACACCTATTGATGACGCATTCCTCATGACTCGTTGCTGTTTTCAGGAGAGCACGTTATGTCTCGCAAGAATATACGCCGTCTGGGGTGGCTATTAGGTGTCATATCAGGTGTGGCCCTGGCCTACATTGGCGTATCTTCCATTTTCAAGCGCCCTCCTGATGTCATTACAACGACTGCCACACCCCTTATCCCGGTAAACACGCCAGAGCACGAGCAGGCCATGCGTCCCGAGTATCAGGACGATGTAATTGATTTCGAGAAAGGTACGCGTTACTGGATGGATCTGATCCTGGAAGAGGATCCGGTTCGCGTTGCAGGCCGCGAGCGCGTACAGTACGTCAATGCGAGCCGGGATGTACTGGATGCCGTTGTCTTTCGTGTCTACTTGAACAGCCTGGCCGGGAAAAAAGTCCTGGATGTCTCGGATGTCAGCGTTGGCGGCCGGGCTGTCGATGCCGAATGGGAAATGGGCAGCTCGGTGCTGCGAATTCCGCTGATGGAACCGCTCGGACCGGGGGAGAGCATCGACGTTGCCCTGCAATTTGCCTTCGAGTTCACACCAGATATTGAGATCAACTATGGACGGCTTGCCAATCGCGATGGCGTGTTCGTGCTTTCGGCTTTCTTTCCGCTGCTCTCCGTTTATGAGCGGGGAAGCTGGTGGAATGCCCTACCGGATTTGCAAGGCGATCCGGCTTATAGTGAGATCGCCCTGTTTGATGTCACTCTGACCGCCCCCAGCGACCTGAAAGTGGCCAGCACGGGTGTTACACTGGCCGCCGCAGAGCTGTCCGATGGCACAACGAAACACACTATCGTTACCGGCCCGGTGCGTGATTTCAGTGTGGCGATGAGCCGAGACTTTGAGCTTTTGAGCGCCAAACAGAACGACATAACCATTAATGTCTGGTCCGCGCCAGGTAATGACGAAGCTGACCAGTTCGCGCTTGAGAAAACGTTAGCTGCCTTAAACATCTTCGATGCGGAGTATGGCTTGTATCCTCTGGCCGAGCTCGATGTGGTAGAGGCGCCGATCACAGCCGCCGGTATCGAGTACCCCGGCCTGATCTATCTTGCCGGCAATTCGTGGCAAGACGAGAACGACTTTTTCGAGGTCGTGATTGCCCATGAGGTCAGCCATCAATGGTGGTATAGCATGGTCGGAGATAACCAGGTCGAGCAGCCCTGGGTGGACGAAGCCCTGGCCGATTACAGCGTCGAGGTCTATTACCGTGAAGCCTATGGTGAAAGCGCAGGTGCAAGTATTCGCGAACAATACCAAAGTTCGCTGGATCAATATCTGGCAGGCGGCGGCCCGCAAATGCCGGTTGGCCTGCCCGTCAGCGCCTACGATGGACGCCAATACGGGGTATTTGTTTACAGGAGCGGCGCATTATTCTATAGCCACTTGCACGCAGATTATGATCCCGCCCGGCTACGCGATTTCTTGCGCGCCTACTACATCCAATACCGCTATCGCATTGCGCATACCGAAGATCTGCATCGCATGATCGGCGAATTCTTCGGCACAGAAGCAGAAGCATTCTTCGACCGGTGGGTTTATGGGAGCTGAGAGCCGAGCCTTGCATGTTATACCTGATCAAAAACTCTTATAACTGCTCAGCTGTTAGCGAACAGCATTCAGCAAAAACAAACGACCTACTGTGAACAGTTTACCAACACCTTCGCCGGTCATGTCATTCCCGATGCAAACGGATTCCCGCTTTCGCGGGAATGACAGTGTGAGACGGGCTGATGAAGCAAAACAATAAAACCATCTCCGGGAAATCCGGAGCCGATT
>JAFGMS010000100.1 GCA_016927375.1 Anaerolineae bacterium | reverse complement strand
TGTGCTTCCAAACGAAGGATCGACGAAGGAGCGACGGATCTGGAACGAAGAGCGCCTCTTTGAGCATAGCAACATCGAGAGGTTACTAAAATTGACATTGTCAAACTACTCAGTTATGGGGCGTCACTTGCGAACAGTCGTGAGTGATGGGTGATGGGCGATTCAACATCAAATCGCTTGGCTGCTGAGTTTTAGTTGACAGTTCACAGCCAAAAGCTAACAGCCAATAGCTGAAAACTGACCGCTGAGGGCTGATGGCTGATAGTTGAGTAGTTACCGAAATAAACAGTTGGGGATGAAGGGCATCATTACTGCCGGGCTATTTCTGCCCAACTGCACTAACACTTTGCGGCGGAAAGCCGTATACACTGAGACGGCACGGAGCAAAGTACTTTATGTAGTTGGGAAGACCGCCTGAAACTGGGGACGAACTTACGCCCAACTGTACTAACCCTAACTATGAGCTTGTGTATGCCATGCAATACTAGGACACAGAGCCAAGTCCATCATCGTCTGGCACATCGGGCCCAGCGGGTACATCTATCTCTATGCGTGCACCCTGCCCAGCCACACTATCCACCATCAATGTTCCGCCAACCAGATGTACCCGTTCTTGTAATGTGCCTAAACCCAGACTTTTGCTGGTGGTCTCATCGAGGCTAAGCTGACCACTCCCAAAACCCCGACCATTGTCTTCTACAACCGCCCGGACCCGCTCATTACCCATCTCCAGAGTGATTTTCACGTTGGTCGCGCCACCGTGATCGCGCGCAGTATTCAACAATTCCTGGATACCCCGGAAGATCAAAACCTCCAGATAGCTCTCCAGACGACGCTCGCGCCCACTCATGATAAACTCAGTCTCAATCCCACTTTTGTCTTTGACTGCCTCCAAATATCGCTTGATAGTTGGAACGAGCCCCAGGTCTGTTAGCATCATGGGGCGCAAATCAAAAATGAAACCGCGCACATTCTGGAACGAATCCCTAGCCGACGCCATCAAGCTGGTCAGCTCCTCGCGTGCCTTTTCGGGATTCTTCTCAAAGAGTCTCTGGCAGATTTCAGCCTGCAAAATGAAATTGGTCAACGCATGAGCAGGACCATCGTGCATCCGCTTGGCTAGTAGATCGCGTTCTGTTTCCTGAGCATCAATTACCCGGATGATCATCTCACGAGTATTCATCGTACCACCCGGTCCACCTTCACCCGGCCCGGCTTCCCTGGAAAGTACATCTATGGCAGATTTTACTGTCTCAACCCCTTGCCGAATAGTAGCTTCCTGGGCCTGCAGCTTCTCCATTTGCCCACGTGCCACCATCAACCGCTGCTGAGAGTTCAGAGCCTCAGAATATGTCTCTTTGATAGTCGAGCGCGGCGTTTGCTCCAGCGCGGTTTCGATCTTCCTGATTTCTCCCACTACCATTGCATTTCGTTGGGAAAGCTGTTCAAGCTGGCCACGCGATTGATCGATTTTGTTGCCAATATCAAATATCTCAGCGTTCAGACGCTGCAACTCAGCACGCAGGACATCGAGAGCTTCTTCTTTATTGCCCTTTGCTCCACCTGGTTCATCACTCATCTTTGCACTCTCACTTGTTCCCGCCTATTCTTAGGCCGATGTCAATCATCACCTTCTGCGCTATCTTTTAACCGAACCCATCCTCTACGCAGGGCAAAAACCGCTGCCTGAGTCCGATCCTCTACCGCCAGTTTACGTAGAATGGAAGTCATATGATTCTTGACAGTCTGATGGCTGATCTGAAGAGCTTGCGCAATCTCTTTGTTACTCAACCCGCGTGTCACACACTGCAAAATCTCCATCTCACGCGGCGAGAGAGGCGAGAAGGACTCACCTGTATCTAGATAGTAAGCACCGGCCACCGACTGCATACCACGATCAAGCCACTCTTCAATCCCTGCCTTGTCAAAGACCTGCTCATATAACACATAACGACCCTGAACAACTTGCCGAATAACCTCAACAAGCTTGTCCGGCTCGATCTCCTTAGCACAATAGGCAGATGCCCCAGCACGCATTGCGTGAATCACCTGCTGTGTATCATCATAGGCTGTCAACATAACAATCCGTGATGAATGTCCTTCCGCTGCAAGTTGACGAGTGACTTGAATCCCATTCATAACAGGCAGGTTGATATCCATGATAACCACGTCAGGCTGCATTTGACGCACAAGCGCCAAACCCTGCTCGCCGTTAGCACCATGACCTATCACCTGAATGTCAGACTGGAGTTCCAGGTTGACCTGTACACCTTGACGGAAAATATGGTGATCATCAACGATGAGAATTTTGATCTTTTGGCTAGGCTGATTGGTTGCGGCCTGAACCATTGGCAACCTCGAGTCATATTGGGGGGCAATAAGTGCCCAAATTGATATACTTGCCTACCCGTAAACAGTCTACCACAGCCAGATCGGGAGAGCAAACACATGCAGCACAGTATCTTCCAGAACCTTGGTCAAACAGCCATCACCGGTCTGCACCTCGTAAACCGTCATCGAGCCTACATTCGAGTATGAGATGTAGCCTTCCTCCTCCGCGGCTGACCAGACCGGGCAGAACCGCGCATCGGAGGTCAGGTGCGTATAGGTGGGACTCCACTCAGGAAAGACCACCAGATAACTCGCTCCGCTCTCGATAACATACTCAACCAGCTGCTCATTATCATTCATAAAGACAATCACATCTGGCGACGCCAGACCGGCCAGATCCACCAGATGCCGAGACGAAAAATACCCCAGCGCCCCAATATCATGCGCAGCTATAATATCATCTGAGGCTGTATTTTCTGCAATCCACTTAGCTGTAGAAACCATCTCAACCTCGATGAACGATACATCACGTCCATAAGCCGGCGCCCCCTGCAGACCTAAAAACAACGGAAACAACGTTCCAACTGTCAACATCCAGGCCAGGCTTGATAACCGGATCAGAGGCCGGCGTGCACGTGGCCGAGCAAGAGTAATCAGACCACGCATCCCATAAGTCACGATCAAGGGGATAACCGGAATTGCATAGCGACCATGTTGATAAGTCACCGGCAACCGAGCTGCATACAGAGCCCAATGCAACAGTGCCCATCCCCAGGGCAGTATTGCGACCCACTCAATCGGCCGTTTCTTAACCCAAAACCACAGCCAGGCCAGCAATCCAGGGATGAGTAATATCTGTGCCCCCACAAAACAGACCCTCCCTTGATCGATAAAACGTAATAAATAGGGCTGTGTCCAAAGTGAAGTATATTCAGTTTGCTTGGCATAGAAGGTATTAGGCCATATCGTTCCACTGATACTATGGTTCAGCAAAAGAAAGGGGATGAGCAGCAAAGTAAATCCAAGGCCCGACACAATAGCCCAGCGGAGACGTGAGCGCAGATTCCCTGGGCAGGACAGGCCATACAGCCAGGCTATACCAAATGCCAACGCCCCTTCAGGGCGAGCCAACATCAGTACACCGCCCCACAAGCCTAATACCAAACCGGTTTGTACACCCTGGTCAAGACATCCAGGATCATGTCGCCTCAACCACACCCAGAACCAGATCAACAAAGCTGTAAACAGCCCCGTCTCCATACCAGACGCTGCCGCCCAAACCAGGTGCCACTCAAGAGCAATAGCCAACCCCACAGCCAGTGATTTGAGCAGCGACTCTTCCTCAAACCACCTTGCTGCACCCAGAGAAGCAGCGATCAGTGAGACCAATCCCAACAAATGTGTCCACACAAGCGCATCGATATGAAGCAAGTATGCTGGCGCCATAAGTAATGGCCAAACAATCGAGGTCGAGCCGGTGCTGGGCACGCCAGGAACAAACGCCCATTGCCCCGACTGTGCCAGATTTCGGGCATAGACCTGGTAGATCCATGCATCGTCCAAAGGGAAACTGAAATAGCCATAGCGAAAGTATGTGACCAGCAGGTACAGCACATGCGCTGCCACACAGGCAACAATCAACAAAACATCACGGGCCGGTAGGGTCAACACGGCATGTTGTCTAGCAGTAGAAGATGCCATCAGAATTTCCTGGATAGGTGGGTAATATGACCTGCACCAGGCTGCCTGATCAGGGCTCTACACGGTACAGATACACCGGATTGTTCTCACTGCCGTAGGTCTCCACCAACTCCAAATGCGAGGTGGTGGGACCATCCGAATACAAGGATATCAGATCGACCACAACGTCTTGATCAACGATGACAAAACCGGTCTGGTAATCGCGGGCGGCGGAAAGCAGCATAGCCTCTCCACCGTTAGGCAAGGGAACACCACCATGGCCAGTGTAGTAATAGAAACCAGGCGGATCGTTGACCATCACCCGAATAGACAGCGGTATGCCAAGCTTATCGAGCGTCTCACCGATCTCTTCGTAAACGGCATCACTGCTATTCCATGCGATTTTCCCGGTCGGCGGCCAACCGACAACCTGTACCATTACAAGATAACCTGTCACAAAAACAGCCAACAGTACAACGAAAACACTGAACACCCGGCGAGCCTGCGCCAGATGCCACCGGCGGCGGCGAGCCAACCATCCCAAAACATCATCCAAACCCAGTACTGCCGCTGTAAAGATAAACGGTAGCAGTGCTCCACCGGAATGAAAGTAACCACCTCGCGCCCCCACCAATGAGAAAGCAAACGTCATGGCGGCAAAAAGAGCAACACTATAGAGAAATGCAGGTAGGAACCAGGGCTCCCGCCACCTCCGCCATGCACCGATCAACGTGAGCGGCGTCAGAAAAACCAGATTCTGGGTGCCAATGAAGTTTCCCAGGTTGAGAAGCAGCACCTTCCACTTGACTCTCAAGATGGTCTGCCACCCAGCATCAAAGAATTGTTCCATGCTCAAATTGGATGGATAGGTATAGAGGTCATTGTAATCATTGAGCCATAGTGCGTCCAGCCCACCCGGCGCCTGAAGGCTGCCGAACGCCGCCAGGTTTCGCCAAAACCAGGGTGCCATAACGATCAGATAGCCTATCCCTATCGACAACACAGGCCTGATACGCTGTACACGCAAAACACCACTTTTCTCACCTGCGATAGAGGAACCCAGGAAAGCACAAAGCAGCCCGATCAATCCAACAATCAGTACAAGCAGCACGCCGTCAGCGCGGGTCAGATGTGCCAGTCCGGCACATAACCCGGCCAACAACCATGTCCACCATCCCCGCCTCTGCAATCCAAGACCAGCCATTGCCAAAGCACCAGCTCCAGCCAGCGCGAAAGGCGTAAATGACTCCGGCAGCGACCAGCGGACAACATAGTAACCACTAAAGACAGTCAGCAGCCCTGCAAGCAGCCCATGGCGGCGCTCGCCTACCTGCAAGGCCACTTGATAGCTGATAACCGGCAAAATCGCTGCAACCAATACATACATTGCCTGGGCCGAGCCGAAGGCCGCAGTCCTGCCAAACAACAGAATGCCCACCGCTGCCAGCATCGATGGGAATGGCTGCCAATAGGCAAAAGCCGGTGTTGGGAGAGCGGGCGGCGCTCCAACGTAATTCCAGAGATAGGGCTCAAACAACCCCTGACCCTCGGCGATAAACCGTGCCCCGTTAAAGTAGTAGTAGGCATCCATATAGCCGGGCGTCCCCACCAGGATGGCAATCACGCCATTGACCAGCACCGCCAGAATATATAGGAGCAGCCAATCACGCACACGCTGAGTCATGGTTGTATACCCTTGAGTTCGTAGAGGGAGTAAACCAGAAAATCATCGGCTGCTTCCACGGGTAATCTTAAATCCCAGATGAGTTCCAGGTCCTCGCGCCGTACAATCTCCAACGCAGTCACATCCTGGGGTTCAATCAGCTCATTGCCCAATTCATCAGACACCAAAGACTCCATTCCCGCATCCCAAACGAGCACATGAGTAATTCCCTGCTCACGCCATCCCTGAGCGACCTTGCGCGGCTCGGGCTCCAACTGCCGATCATGCCACCATTGATTTAGCAGCGAGTCAGGTATGCAGTAACGCCGACAATAAAAAATACGCGGCTCCCACAAGAATAAAATTCGTGCATCTTTCGGGAGTTCATTGTTGATATGCTGCATAGCCTCATAATAACCTGGCAAAGCTTCGGTGAGGTAATCACCTTCGCTCATCAAACCGAAGGACACCTTGAGAGTGTTTTCACTGATACATGATATCCCAGCGAAAAATACAGCTGCGGCAAGGCCGGCTGATACCACAACACGGATGCACTTCTCAATGTCTGGGGCTGAAATCGCCTTCCCCAGGCTCTCCAAACCGATGGCGCTTACAAGTGCAATAGGAGGGAAGATCGGAAATAAAAGCCTTGTGTGCGTCAGATAGAATGAGATCGAAATCCCATAAAGCCAGAACAAGTAAGGAGGCAATGCAAAAACCAGAATGTTAATGATGAATTGGCGCTCACTGACGGCCCGTCGTTGCCACCCAATTGCTGCCAACGGCAGCAGACTGAACAACAACGGGCCACCAAGATTGTCTGGCCCCTCACGTATCTGCCCAAAGATCGTTCCTCGCAGGGGTACAATGAGCAAACTGACGGGATCAGTATAACCTGTGCCGGGATGGAGATAACTATACTGATCGAACTGGTCAAAGGCCTCTGTGCCCCAGATAAATGGGGCAAATGGATTGCCATAGAGAATCACGTTCTTGATCAGCCAGGGTGAGACCAAGACCAAAATCACAAGAGACAACACACCGCCTGCTCGCAATAGGCCATGCACACCCTCATGGCGAGCAAGCCACAACACCAGAATACCCAGACCAGCAACAGGGCCAATGACAGTATATTTTGTCCCCAGTGCCATGCCGGCAAAAACTCCTGCCCAGACCAAAGCCTTATGACACGATTGCCCAAAAGAATCGTAGTAAGCCAAGACATTGATCAATGCGGCAAGGATATATGCCATCGCTGAGAGGTCACTGTATGCCCAATGGAACTCCTCCCAGAGAAGGCTTCCAGCCAGGAGAATTGCAGCTGTCAGCCAGCCCACAGCGGACTTGCTCATTCGCTCGCCCCAACCAAGTAACAGCATCAACATAATCAGCCCCAGACAGGCATGCAGCATCGGCCCAGTTTGGGGGCGAGCCATAATCATGAGCCAGGAGTAAAGCATCTCGGTCAAAAACGGGAAGCCTAAATAGTGAATCTCTGGAAAGCTGATTATCCGCCCAGCGTTGATAAAAACCTGCGGTCCGGCCAGATGATAGGTCAACGAATCCCACTCGGTAGGTGGAGCCAGCGTCATTAGGCCCGCTGGAACTAACATTAACAGAACACTAATACGCACCCAGCCCGAGAACAGCCCCTTTGGAGCTTTGGCCCCTTGCCCCAAAAGCTGTTTTAGGGCACCCCTGAGCATTAGCAGCCAGGCCAACAACGGACGGTGAAGCGCTGCTAGGCATCCCAGCGAGATTATCCAGGCCAACCAGCGGGGCGGGAACAGCCCTACCATTCCTACTGCAAGCACAATCAGACTGATAATCCCCAGCCCCAACAGCACCTGCAATGCAACCTGCTCTGGCTGCGAGAACTTATCAGAAATGCCAAACATTAGATTTCCAAATGCCCCCGCAATGGCCAGAAGAATGCTCAATGCGAGAATATCGATCAGGATCAAGCGAACAGCTGAGACGACAACAACCACTGAAGGACTGTGTAGGAGGTAGTAACTGAAGACAAAAGTCATTAGCCAAAGGAAAAATAACCACAACCCCAAGCGTGGGAGGATTGTTTTCATCGACATGTGCCTTTAAGCTCATAAAGGGAATAAAAGCCATAACCGTCCCAAAGAAGGGTCATGTCTTCTCTCCGAATCTCGGTCAGAGCAGTGGCATCAGCCTCTGATAACGACCCTATCTCCTCTTCTTCACGCAGCATAAAGTCCACCGCCCAATCAGCGATCAGAACATGGGTGACGCCTTGCTCCTGCCACTGGCCGACAATTCTGTGCGGATCGGGCTCTAGTTGCCGTTCATGCCACCATTGATTGATGAGAGAGTCCGGGATACAGATGCGCTCACAATGAAAAGTACGTGGCTCCCACAGGAATAGTACCTTTGCATCTTGTGGCAGCTCATTCACCTGCTGCATGGCCAAATAGCTCACTCCCATGGCCTGTTCCAGATAAGCCTCCTCGCTCTGTAGGCCAAAAACCACACGTAGCGCATCGGTGCGTACCAGTTTCCACGAAGCATTGAGCACCGCCACAGACAGAACGATCATGACCAATACACGCAGCAAGCGATCTACATCAGGCCTAAGAGTCATATCACATAACCCGGTCAATCCCAGCCCACCCACCAGCGCCAATGCAGGGAAGATGGGAAACAGCAGGCGCATCTGGATGAGATACCAGGATGTAGCCAGACCGGCCAGCCATATCAGATAGGGAGGCAGACTGACGAGGAGGAGACAGCGGATCAAGCCACGCTCAGGTTTGGAACGTTTTCGCCAGCCCAAAGCAGCTGTCGGCAGCAATGCCAACACCAATGCCCCACTCGATGCCCCGTACGGCGCCACACTATCACTGCCCATGATCGCCCCTTGAAGCGGCGCAAACAATAGGCTCAACGCATTCAGGCCTGTGCCCGGCCTCAAATAGTACCATTGATCGAACCGATCAAAAGCAGATGTTCCCCATACAAAAGGTGATAGCGGATTGCCGTCCAGTAGGGCATTCTTGATCATCCAAGGCGCAAAGACGATTAGAGCCGCCACACTCACCATACCTCCAGCACGAACAATCTGGAGCAAACCATCCCGGCGAGACAGCCACAAGACCAACACCCCCAGACCAACTGCCACGCCCGCAGCTGTATACTTGGTTCCCAAAGCCAGCCCAATGAAAACCCCAGCCAGACCCAACAGACCCTGCTGCTGGCGTTCACCATCCTGGCTCCAGCTCACAATGACCGCCAGGCCAGCTGTTGTATAGGCCATAAGCGCCAGATCATTATAGGGCCATGAAAATTCACCCCACAGAGTCTCAGAGACAAGTAACGCTGCCGCTGCAATCCATCCCGCCGCGGGTCGTTCTACCCGTTGAGCAAGCCCCATTACCAGCATCAGCAGCAAAACACCAAAACACCAATGCAGCAATGCAGCCGCCTGAGGACGGGCCAGCATTATCAAACCCAGGTACAACATCTCGACCCCCTGGGGAAAGCCCAGAAAGTGATTTTGCGGATAACTGACAATACGTTCAGATTGAAGATAGAAGCGTGGCCCGGCCAGATGATAGGTCAGGGCATCCCACTCGGTCGGCGGTGCCATTGCCAGTAATATAGCCAATACCAACAGAATCGCCAGGCCATTTCTTATCCAGCGAATGAAGAGGGTGGGCTCGGGCCTAAAGATACCTTGCAGTGCTCTCCAGATGTTACGCAGCCAGGCAACCGCAGTCTTATGCAGGATGGCCAACGCGCTGGCCATCACCAACCACATCAGCCAGCCTGGAGGAAAGAGCCCCAGCAGGCCAATGACCAAAATGACAAAGCCAATCGCTCCCAACCCCAGCAGAGCAGCAAGTGCTCCCTGCTCCAGCTCAGGCAAATACTTCTCAAAACGAAGAAGAAACAGTGTTCCAAGCGTGCCGGACAGCACCAACAACAAGACAACAGCCATCCCATCCAGAAGTAACCGCCCCAACGCCATCACAACTTCCTCATCTAACGGATCATATTGCACCTGATGTACGATGAGATAGCTGATGGCAATAGACAGCGCCCAAACGAGGACCAACAAACCAGGCAGTCGACGTCGAATCACGCAGAGGCCTCCAGAGATCGCCCACTGGTCGATCTGGGGCGGGTTAGGACCACACACACGAACATCACAAGCGGCAGCGGCACGTGCACAAAATCATGTTCCTGATTGCCCTGTAAAGTAGCAAGGAAAAGCCACCACATGCCGCTCAACAAGACAACCATCAACCCCATAGTCGCCCACATTCCCCAGGGTCTGACGCGGGCCAGATCACGAAAGATGGGAATGAGCGCAAAGGTGAATACAACAAAATGCGTTGTCGCAGTTCGCGGAGCAACCAGATGGGTGACCACCAGTATCAGCCCGAGCACCCAATCCAGCCGGGCATCCTCTCGACGCCACAGAACCAGCCACCATTCATAGAGCAGATAGCCTAGCAGCAGGACATCCAGAATACGCTCGATGATCGCCGCTGCCGGACCGAGCGGCAGCACTTCACGGGTCAGAATATACAAAACCGCGGGAGGAGTGTAGCTCGGATACAGGCTGACCTGCGACAGCCACTCCCCGACCCAGCTCGGCAGCAGGATGAACGATGCTCCCATCAGCACACTCAGCGCAGCCCCAAGCCCACCGATCACCCACCAGCGCCGCTCGCGCAGTGCCCACAACACCACAAAGGGAATGATCAGAAACTGCATCTGCGGCTTAACCGTGGTAAGCGCCAGCAGTACCCCTGCCCAGCCGTCACCAACCGGGCGGGGAGGCTCGACGCGGAAAAGCAGCCAGGCCGCCCACACTGTCATCAAAAAGACAACCAGCCCCAATTGTCCCAATATCAAGCTTCGAGCAGTAGGGTAGAAGAAGATCATCCACAGCACCAACACACCAAGCATCCAGGGTTTAGGCCGCCAGTGATGGTAACGAAGTAGTAAAAATAGAGTTGCCAGTGCAACGACCTGGAGCGTCACCTGCCAGACTGCCTGTGCCCAGTCGTAAGTGGGTATCAGAGCATACGGGGCAATCAGAAAGACGGTATAGAACGGGTAGGCAAACAAACTGGGGTCCTCGCCTGGCTCTGCCGGGTGCCCCCAGACGGCTTTCTGGATCCACAGGCTGGTCTCCTCACCATATGGGTTCCACCCCTTTGTAAGGTACAGGTGTGCCCCCGCCCACCGGGAAAAGAAGTCGTTAGCGCCCGGAACACGGCTGGCAAACACATCATGAAAAATCCAGGTATAACCCGCCAACAGCACCAACACGACCAGGCCAATCAGAACGACAGCACGGCGGCTCAGGGTCACCGGTCACCACCCAGCGGATCGTCGCGAACAAACAAGCTGGCTTGGTCGTCTGTGTATATCATCGACCAATAATCGGTTAGGTAAAGCACCTGCGCCAGCGGGCTAGATGCTTCGACCAGCACAGTGTTAATACCCGCATCGTCCAACACCATGTCCCAGCCGGGCTGAGCAAAATAGGCTTTCAAGTAACCCCGTAAAAAATCATCATCGTATAGATCGGTGCGCCCATCGACATAAACAGGATAATCCCGTGCTTCCCAAACCAGGTACCCGCCCCAATTGTAGCTGTTAAACAATGGGCCAGGCGGCTGTGCATCCTCTAGAAAGTCCACCGCATCGATGGGAAAAACGTCCCCCTGGGCCTGTTCGAGACGCTGTGGCTCGAACTCATAGACGATACGAACCGTCACACCCCCTATCACCAACAACAGCAGCATCCAATTGACTACCAAAAACATGCCCCGAACCGGCAGACGACTGGAATTCAGCCTGAAACGACGTTCTGTCAGCCAGGCATCCAGATAACACGCCAGCACCGGTATAGTCACCAATGCAAATGTCGCGATATTGCGCGCAGCCAACAGCGCGCTGTAAGCCGTCCCGCCAACCATTACCGCGTCACGCCAGTCAAGTCTTGTGGATGAGAGAGCAGTAATCAACAGCGTCCCCAAAAGTAACCAGATGAACGGCCATGTCTGTGCGCTATGGAAATTCGGAGCTGCCCACTCCTGAATGAAGTCTCTCAGCACACCGATGCCCACCGTACGGAACGGGTAAAGCAGCATCGATGGCCCATACGGGTTGAGCGAAACGGCCGCCGCCGAAACCAGGCCGATCGCTGCCAGGCGCACCACAGACCGGTAAGTTGGCCGCGCTTCAGAGGAGGAAGATGGCGCAGCCGGCACACCTTCCATCAGCCAATGCACACCCTCACCCAGAGTAGCCAGTACCATCAGGATAAAGCCAATGGCAAAACCACCATGCGCATTGACCCACAACACCATCACCAGAGGTATGGACCACAAATGGTCTATCCCGTGCTTCTGATACAGCCATAACAGGTACACCACCACTGCGCTGAACAGAAAGGAAAACATCTGTGGGCGAGCCGACCAGAAAATCGCTGCTGCCGCAGAGCCCAGAATGATGGAGAAAGCCCGGACGATGGGGTCACCCTCACATAGTCGATAAATCAGTGCCATAGCGCCCACGGCCAGGATACCTGTCAGGACAGCCAATCCCACCTGCCCGCTGAGGGCATAAGCACCGTAGATGATCAGCTGCGACAGCCACGAGTGATTGATCCAGGGCTGGTCAAAACGTGTGTGGGAAAAACAATCTCTCTGCAGCAAGCTGCGATGCTCGACCTGCCACTGCCCGGCCCGCAGATGCCACAGCGTATCGGTATCGAGCGGGGCCCGTGCGGCCATGACGAAAACTGCCGCCAGGGCAAGGAACACCACCAGCCGGGGGAATGTAAGCAAACGCAGCAATCGTTTCACAATGATATCCTAACAACAGTGATGGGTGATGAGTTCCTCGCTCCGGTGCTCTGCATCCAGCCCCTCCAAAATCACCATCACCAACTCGTAACTACTCAGCTCTCAGCTCTTAGCTTTTGGCTTTTGGATCTGCGCGGAATAGCGGAGAAAAGGAGTTTATGAAAGACCCTAAGGGTTTCCAGCGAGCGCAGCTCGCCAACCCTTAGGGTCTGGAGCAGACCCCACTTTTCCGTGTTGAGCCTTAATTCTCAAGGTTCATCAATCTGCAAGCTTGACGCAACTCGCCCTGCCCCATTAGATCCCCAGTGTTTTTGGAGCCTGCCCGGATCAAAGTCCGCGAATACGGGTTATGGGTACTCCACCGCCTATGACCACCAGCCATATGCCATACGCCATCCGCCCATCAACCATCATGGATCGCCCGCCCCGTAACCTCGCCGAACGCCCCCAGCTCATCGGGCGTCACATGGCGATCCAGGCCGTAAAAGACGGTGTAGGGGCCAATCTCCCGTTTCCGGAATGTCACCCCCAGCGCACCGAGCCGCCGCCCGATCTCCTCATCTAGCCGGGGATGCCTGCTGGTCACATAAACCACATCCCTGGCAGTCTCAACCGCCTGTGAGTAGGGCGGGTAGCGATCGTCGCCATAGGTATAGCTCATATCGGCCTTATAGGGCAAACGCGGCGAAAAGACGATCCGCTCCTGGGTTAGGAAGGCAAAGCGAAAGGTAACCCAGGTGTTACTGTATCCCCGGTCGGCACCAATGGAGTCCAGAAAAGCTATCAATTCCTCGTCATGGTCATGTG
Organism: Anaerolineae bacterium; assembly: GCA_016927375.1. GTDB lineage: Bacteria > Chloroflexota > Anaerolineae > Aggregatilineales > UBA3940 > JAFGMS01. The sequence goes on along the minus strand of JAFGMS010000100.1, from coordinate 1,680 downwards.
GAATGTGGGAGATGAGATCGAACTGTGTGGTCAGCCCCGGCGGATTATCCAGCATCGAGCGCACGTTGCCCCACAAATTGTAGCCCAGGCACAATATCAGCAAGCTGAGAGCGATGGCTGCACCCCACCGCCGGGGCACCCCTCCGATCCCCTGCCGCGCCCGGCCCAGCCAGTCTCCTACCATGATGGCCAGCAGCGGATAGAGCGGCAGCAGGTAGCGCCCGGTCGGGTCGCCGCCAAAGGGTGAGAGCACAAAGAGCAGCAGCAGCACAACCCAGCCCAGCAGCAGGCTCGATAGCATCAGCCTTCTCGGCGATCCGCCTTCTTTATCTGGCGATAATGCGCGCCTGGCTGCCCGCCACAGAACAAAGACATACAGCAGGGCGATCAAAGCACCGATAGGCAAAGCGATCCAATCGACCGACCAGGGTGGGCGCAGGCCAAACAACGCCGGGATGTTGAACAGCCCCAACGATAACAGCCGGAAACCCGGCCCCTGAGCCACCCCCTCGACGCCCGATACCGAGAACCAGGCCCCAGACAAATCGCTGAGCATCGCCCCGGGGCCGCGCTGCATCGTCCCTACAATCCAGGGCAGAGCGCCGATCACAAAACCAAGCGCAAGCACCCCCACCCTACCCCAGGGCACATCTCGCCGGAAATGCCACAGCCCGATGATCGCCAACGGTACCATCGACACCACCACCAGAGCCATCGACCACCAACCCAGCCCGGCCAGAATACCGGCCGGCAGCCACCATCCCATCGATGTCTTGTCACCCGAGAGAATATCCCAACCGATCTGGAAAAGCAGGTTGTTGATCAGCAGGATCTCCACATAATCGCCCAGGGTGGAGGTAGTGTACAAACTGAATAGCACAGGCGGCAACGCGATCAGCAGCGCAGCAGCGGTCGACGCGAATTGGTCGCGGCTCAGCCGATAGGCCAGCCCATAGGTCGTCACCAACACACCGAGATACAGCGCCGCCTGCACAAGCCGGGCCATCAGAACGGTCTGCCCTCCGATCAGGAACGCCACCGCGATCAGGTAAGCATCGAGTGCCCCCATGTACGACTGGCCGTAAAAAAAGAGCGGCCGTGCTCCCTGGAGGATATGGCGCGCCATCAACCCCAGGATGGCTTCATCGGCATCGAAGGTGATGCTGCCCGTGAGCAAAATAGCTGCCTTGAGCCCTGCACCGAGCAGGATCGCCGGACACAACCCACGATGCTCGGAAAGATACCTGGTGAACAACTTGAAAGCATCCTTGGAAGCCGTTGATGTCTGATCCATGCCGTAATGCTACACCAGCAGCAGCCGCAGAGGCAACCGGGCGCAGCCGCTCAACGCCCGCTCGATCACACCATGCCTGCCCCGGCTTACCTGGCTGCATAGCATAACGTTCTCATATCTTCCTCATATCCTTCCTATATCCTTCTTATATCCTTCCTATATCCTCGCCCCGATCAGGCGCCGCTGAGTCCGGTCTGATACCAATAGGCCACCGGGAGCCAATTGGCACGCTTCGGACAGACAGGTATACTGGTGACTCTGGTAAACGCATCTGTTTTTTCGCGCAATGAGGGAACACACCGGATTTGAAACGCTTCCGAAAACTCAGAAACATCCTCAAAGGACTGGCGCTCTCCACTGTCAGCCTGCTGATCACACTGTTGCTG
>JAFGMS010000099.1 GCA_016927375.1 Anaerolineae bacterium | reverse complement strand
GTATCCTAACTGGAGCAAGGGCTGGAACATCATCCCCGGCAACTTCGGCGGCGATGCCTGGACCGATGTGCTTTTCTACGACCCGACCACCGGCACGGCCGAGTTCTATACCACCGATGGTCTAGGGAAGATTGGTCTGCTCAACAAGTATCCTAACTGGAGCAAGGGCTGGAACATCATCCCCGGCAACTTCGGCGGCGATACCTGGACCGATGTGCTTTTCTACGACCCGACTACCGGCACGGCCGAGTTCTATACCACCGATGGTTTGGGGAAGATCGGTTTGCTCAACAAGTATCCTAACTGGAGCAAGGGCTGGAACATCATCCCCGGCAACTTCGGCGGAAACTAACAAGCCGGCACTTGCCGGCATAGTAGCTATATTGTCGTAGAAAGGCAATAACAACATCTTAGCTATACGCAGGTGTGACGGAACTTCCCGGTCACACCTGCGTATTTGTTTGTTCCCGCAATAACACATCAGGCAGCAGCTTTTGCGAGAACGCTTCAATACCTGTACCATGATATCCGCGAGATTACTCATATAGCATCGCTGGTGCTTCCAGTTTGTCTACCTTTTCTTTACTCTTGGTGTTTCTAAAATAGGATATCACAGCGCGCTTCTGCGCAGACGTACCATTCCTATCATTCTGCTCTAGAGAGGTCACCAATATGGCCAATGCCATCGAAACCTTTGAGCTGCGCAAAGTCTATAACGAAACCAAAGTTGCCGTCCAAAGCCTGACGATGCAGGTCGGGCAAGGTGAGGTGTTTGGCTTCCTGGGACCTAATGGAGCCGGCAAGACCACTTCGATCAAAATGCTGTTGGGACTGGTCAGGCCCACCGCCGGATCGGCACTGCTTCTAGGGCGGCCTGTCAGCGAACCAACTGCTCGCAGGCAAGTCGGCTTTTTGCCTGAGCACTTTCGCTTCCATGAGTGGTTAAGGGCAGAGGAATTTCTCGATCTGCACGGCCAGTTGTGTGGCATGAGCCGAGTAGATCGCATTCAACGCATCCCAGAGATGCTTGAGCAGGTTGGCTTGACAGAAGTTGCTCGCAAACCGCTTTCCACCTTTTCCAAAGGTATGCTTCAGCGCATCGGTCTGGCCATGGCGCTGCTGCATCGCCCGGCAGTGGTCTTTCTCGATGAGCCCACCTCCGGGCTTGATCCATTCGGCAGGCTGCTGGTACGAGATGCGATTCGTGCTGCTCGTGATGAAGGCACAACCGTCTTCCTTAACTCCCATCTGCTGGGTGAAGTCGAGGTCACCTGTGACCGGGTAGCTTTCATCCGGAAGGGACAGGTGATCCGCGCCGGGACTATCCCTGAGCTGTCCGGTGGGTTGACCCGTGCCCGCCTGCGCCTGGATCGGCTAACACCCGAGCTGCTGGCTGGGCTGGCCCAGTGGGCCAACACGGTAGAACCGATGGGAGAATGTGAAATCATGCTCTCTCTGCCGGGAGAGGATAGGCTACCTGAAATCAATGCCTGGCTGGTCGGGCAAGGAGTGAGAGTATATGCATTGGTCCCTCATCAGCTCTCACTGGAGGCGCTTTTCTTACAAATTATGGGTGGACAGGCTTCCACCGAGGAGCTGACATCATGATCCAATCATTGCACCAGATCGGTGTCATAACACGCCTGACTTTCCGGGAAGCGCAACGCCGTCGTCTGCTGTGGATCGGGTTGGGATTGGGCGGTGCTTTTGTGATTTTGTTTGCACTGGGCTTCTACTTCATCTACCAGGACACTGTGCAGCATGTTTCCGAGAGCTATCGCTCTGAGGCTATGCGACAAGCTTCGGCCATGTTACTGACAGCCGGAATGTATGTAATCAACTTCCTGATAGTTATGATCACAGTATTGACCTCCGTGGGATCGATTTCCAGTGAGATTAGCTCTAACACCATCCACGCTATTGCCTCGAAGCCAATCCGCCGGTGGGAGATCGTGATGGGCAAGTGGTTGGGCTTTGCCACCATGATCACGATATATACGGTCTTGATGTCCCTGGCGTTAATGGGCGTCGTCCTGATCATCGGTGGGTATGTACCGCCCAAACCGCTTGCGGCACTTTTGATCCTGGTCTTAGAAGGCTTGGCGGTGCTCTCGGTGACTCTGTTCGGCAGCACGCTTCTTAGCACATTGGCCAATGGGGTAGTCGTATTCATGCTGTATGGTGTGGCGTTCATCGGCGGATGGGTCGAGCAGATCGGGGTGATAGTCAACAGCCAGGTGGCCCGAGACCTCGGCATTGCCTCCAGCCTGCTGCTGCCTGGTGAGGCGCTGTGGCGGCTGGCAGCAAGCTGTTTGCAACCGCCTGGACTCATGGGGTCGATTACACCATTTGCCGTTGCCAGCCAGCCAACCCAGGCATTCGTTGTTTACTCACTGTTCTACACGCTCGGCCTATTGCTTCTAGGAATGTGGACGCTCAGCCAGAGAGACTTTTGAGCTGGCTGACGGGATATAGCTGGTCAATACCTTCGCCAACTTGCGATGAGCGAGTCGAAAACAGTTGTGATATCCGCCAGTGAAACGTGAGACGTAACGAGTGACACGTGAGAACGGTAAAAGGCCCGAACGGGTTAAAATGGGCTCCGGACTTTCCGGAGATGATTTTATTGTTTTACCCGTCTCACACTGTCATTCCCGCTTTCGCGGGAATCCACTTGTGTCCCTCTGGATTCCCATTTTCGCAGGAATGAGATGGCTGGTATAAGCGCATATAAAGCTGGAACGTAACAACTCAGCTACGTGGCGCGATGTGCTGACAGTTGTGGGTGCTGGGCGATTAAACATCAAATCGCTTGGGTGATGAGTTTTAGCTTACAGGCATCACCCTCCCGGAGGTTTCAGTGTAGTCACTCTCTCTGAGGTGCCAGTCTGCTAACCTCCGGGAGATTTTGGCGGACATCCCCCGGATTATTGAGAAGATACCAGTCAAAAGCTAAAAGCCAATAGCTGAGAGTTGAGCAGTTAACGCTGGAACAAGAATCGCAACTGGGCCAGTGTTCCCTGGCCCAGTTGCGATTTAGAGATAACCAATCACTTATTCAGACTGTTGCTCCGGCAACAAGCTCATCTTCCAATGCCAGGGCAAGCGCCTCGCGAAGCTCCTTGACGGAGAAACCACCTTTACGAATCACGCGGACAACCCCCGGCAGATTACGCATCTGTGGAGTATTGTCCGCAATTCCGGACAATAAAATGATCGGTATTCTGCGACAAGCCCTATCTGCCTGTATATGGGTCAGCAGCGTAAAGCCGTTCATAACCGGCATCATGATATCAAGAACAATGGCGCTAGGTCTCTTTTCTTGGATGATACGAAGAGCATGTACACCATTAACAGCTTCCCTACCAGGAATCCCCATCGAGTCAAGTACATCCAAGATCAATTGACGCACATCTAACTGGTCATCCACTACGAGAACGTATCCATCCATTTCCTATCCTCTTCTCTCGCCTTCGAATTACATCATCCACCCTACACCCTTTCCAACCGCCCTATCTCTTCCTGGAGCATGCCTATCCGGTAAGAGAGGATGGGGTAGCGATGATTTTACCCCACATCATAAAAGACGAGTCATTCTCTCAGTATAGAAGATCGTCTCTGGCAAGTAAATGGGAAAAATGGCCCCCCTCGGCGGAATTTGGCAATCTTTACCTTTGATGCCACAGCACAGGGCTCAACCCTAAGACAGGTTAAGATATTTGCCCTGCTTCCACTGAGATTTGAAGCACAGACTGGCTGTCCTGTACAATACGAGCAAGCTGCTGTCAGGTGTTCCCATGTCTTAGTCTTTCCGCAGAAATCTTATGCAACATCCGGCACACCAGATGTCATTGAGAAGGATAACTGCCATGCCTGAGTTCTTCACACTTGTTGCTCCCGACGAAGCCCGAGCCCGCATCCTGGAACAGGCCGCTCCCCTCGGCCAAACCGAAATTATCCCCACCCATAAGGCAGCCGGCCGTACGCTCTGTGCCGATGTACCCTCTCCCCAGGTACTACCAGAGTTCCGGCGCAGCGCAATGGACGGTTATGCCGTGCAAGCCCAAGACACCTTCGGGGCCGGCGATGCGCTGCCGGCCTATCTCAAGCTGGCGGGCGAGGTGCCGATGGGTTGTGCGGCGGCGGTCGATGTTGGCCCCGGTGCAGCAGTTCTCGTGCATACCGGCGGCATGCTCCCTGACAGCGCAGACGCGGTGGTGATGATCGAGAACACGCAGCTGGTGGGTCAGGATGAAATTGAGGTATGTAAACCCGTCGCTCCCGGGGAGAATGTGATCCAGGTTGGCGAGGACATCGCTCTCGGTGACCCGATTCTGACCTCCGGGCACATCCTGCGCGCGCAGGATGTCGGCGGGCTGCTGGCGGTGGGGATCGTCCAGGTAGAAGTCATGCGCAGACCGCGCGTGGCGATCTTCGCTACCGGCGATGAGGTGATCGAGCCCTATCTGCCGACCCGACCAGGTCAGGTACGTGATATCAACAGCTATATCGTTGCAGCACTGGCCGAGAGAGCAGGGGCTGAGGCAGTACGGGGCAGTATCTTACCTGACGATTTCGATACGCTGCTGGTGAGTGCCCGCCAGGCACTGGACAATGGAGCCGACATGCTGGTGCTCTCAGCGGGCAGCTCTGTATCAGTGCGAGACATGACCGCTGATGTGTTCAACCGGCTGGGCGAGCCGGGCGTGCTGGTTCATGGTATCGCCACCCGGCCCGGCAAGCCAACCATCCTGGGTATGGCACAAGGCGTGCCGCTGATGGGTCTGCCGGGCAATCCGGTCAGCGCCTTCGTGCAGTTCGCAATGATCGGCCTACCGGTCATTTACCGCTTGCTGGGAACAGCCCCGCCCAAAGAGCCATCGATGCGGGCCAGACTTGCCGCCAACATCGCCAGCACCGCCGGGCGCGAGGACTATGTGCCCTGCACACTGGCCGAGCAAGACGGCGAGCTGTGGGCCGAGCCAATCTTCTTCAAGAGCAACCTGATCTTCACTCTAGTCAAGGCCGATGGGCTGCTGGTGATCCCGCTCGACAAAACCGGGCTGGAAGCGGGAGAATGGGTTAGGGTGCGAAGAGTTTGAATCGCGGAGGGATGGGAAAACGGATGGCATGAAAGTCTATCCGAGTTAGCGGTTCCTCTCGGCTTTCGCATGCTCTTGTTTGTGCTATTCTTGTGTTAATAGATCCGTGGTTTTGGAATGAGGGAGCGGGGGGGGCATCCAGGATACTGTGGCTAACCTTGAAATGGCCAAAGACGGGGAGGATTTCGAGATCGATGAGATGTACCCGGCTTATGTAGCAGTAGCCAAAGAGCAAAAGGAGAACAAGACGCTGCGTCCGATGAGCTGGGCATTGGAGGCCAAAAAGAACCATTCTGTGCTCTACGGTGAGTCTAGAGAGAGGGTCACAGCCAAAGAAGATATTGGCGATGAGGATATCTTGGGTGTGCATCTTCTGTGGCTACACCGTGGAAGGTGATGCCCCTGATATCCGTCCCATCTGCAGCGTCTGAGAAATTCCGCAAGTTCTAAGCCTGCTAGCAATTCCCGTTTTGACACAGTGTCCAAAGAATGTTCCTTGACAATGTCACATTACACTCAGTGCTGGTGACG
>JAFGMS010000098.1 GCA_016927375.1 Anaerolineae bacterium | reverse complement strand
GAAAGAGCCCGGTAGTAAAAATGCCCTTCATACCCAACTGTTTAAGTGTTTCGTAGGTAACCATAACTGACGGCTTACTTATGCCGCAAAACACTAGATAGTAGCCATGCCGGACGAGTAAATATGTAAGGATTTGCCTACGAGTGACCTATGCAAGGATCTTTTTTACATATTCACGTATTTACGTTTTATGTTTTAGGCACCACTTTGCTCATGGTGCAAAAACCTATCTGGACAACTATATCATCATCGATCTGGATTATCTGTCTCGGAGGGTTCATCTTCAACAGCCCCTGCACTGGTATCATAGTCCTCATCGTCAAGTACCACCATTTGAGGATGAAGGATATGAAAAGTCATTGCCGTACGCGAACCCAAGAGCAAGATATCGCCACCCTGGATCTGTAGGCCTTCTTCCTCAACTCGAATACCATTTACAAAAGTGCCATGAGTGCTATCACAATCAAAAACATGTAACTCTTCACCCTTTCGACGGACAACAGCATGATTCCGGGAAACAGATTCATCAGGAACAACAATGTCATTATCTGCCCCAGAGCCAATTGTCACCTCATTGGTTGCAAGATCAAATACTTGATCCCTGTGCAGTGTCAAACTATCCTGCACTCTCAAGGTGGCAAACTTATGTTCAGCGATATTCACCGGGAGACCAACTGCTCCACCTGACCTTCCGGAAGCCACAGCCCCCTTGCCAATCAAATGCGTCTGTGACCTGCTCCTGATGAGGACCAACACTCCTGTAGTAGAAAGTAGAACAATCGCTCCTGCAGCACCGACCGACACAATCCAACCGGGAAAATTGCTCGTCTCTTCCATCTCTGGGAGGCTCTCTTCGACAGGGATTTCTGATTGCTTAGAGTGTATATCAAAAGTAAGCGTCTCACTGAGCTCAGTGCCATCATCTAACTGAGCCACAACAGCAAGCACATGCTGCCCCGGCGGAAGGACATCGGCATCAAGTTCTACAGCAAAAGGCCCTTTGGTCATCTCTGAGAGAAGGTCACCATCCAACGTGAACAATACCCTCGCAATGTGAGATCCACCACTGATAGCCGCCAAGATTTCTGCATGGCCGTCCAGGACAGCTTGGTTCTCTAGTCCGCTCAGGCTCAACGTTGGTGGGGGTTCTGGCACAAGAAACCGACTGGTTCCCACACCCACGATATCCTGTGCATCTACGGAAACTGTCAGGCTGTGCTCACCACCGATTGTCCCAACCTGATAGGCCAACTCGTACTGATTCTGCATCTGGGCAGCGACTGTGTCGAACAGCGACGACACTTCTGTGGGATCGGACAAGGACAAAGAGTCACCGCCGGTGCTTGCTGCGATGCGTTCCAGCTCTTTAGCATCGACGAAATCGCCAACGCCAATGGTATAGATTGGCAGGCGGGTATCAGAAGCATCCGGCGTCATACCCTGTGCCAGTGCGATGACATCATCAACCGTGTGCTGGCTGCACCTACCTGATTGATCAGCCCGCGCATCAACTCCGTCAGTGATCAGCACAAGCATCCGACAGCCTGGAGGCGCATTGCTAGCCAGCACAATCGACTTATAAGCCGCATCGTACAGACAGGTCCCGGCATTCGGCTCGGCCTGGAGCAAGTTGATAACGTTCTTCATCAGTACAACGTCGCTGGTCAGGTCCTGCTGGCCGACAACGATTCGATCACCAAAAAAAACCACTGCCACCTTGTCGATCGGCCTCAGATGATCCAGAAATCCCGTTGCCGCCGCTTTGACCGCATCCATCTTGCCCTGGTAGGCCATGCTGCCACTGGTATCGATTGCCAATACGACAGATATTGAACGCCGGGCGCTCGCCACCGAATCAAGCATTACGCTGTTACCATCCTGACTGACAGCAAAGTCATTGGCGGTCAGACCGGAGATCGGTTGACCATCTGGCCCAATGACAGTGACATAAGCCGTCACCCGATGAGCTGTCCCATCAGCACTGGTTTCGACAACAACATCGTTAACAATAACCTCGATCTGCCCCTGAGCAGAAGCAGTACCCAAAGTAAATATCAGAAGCATGATGAGCAACAGGCAAGCTGCTAAGCGCATTGCATTTCTACTCATCGATTTTGGTCCCTTCCGCGAACTGGATGAATATCATTACAAAACGCCACCACTTTCCGCATCGGTGATCGAGGCAGCTTTCCATCGAGGCAGTCTTTGTAAATACCAGGAAGCTACACTCGTGCTTTGCGAATATACCTATAGAGACCAATTCTACACCAGGATGCAAGAAAGCACTCTAGACCGGGGTGCAGTGTCGACTACAGAGTTATCAGCATTCAGTTCTCGGTAGTCAGTTTACAGCCTACAAAAATGCATCGAAAGAGCGTCCTCTACAATTGTGCCTTTTCGATCATTCGGGGTGGTGGACTACCAAAGTGCTTTTGTTACATGAAAAGACTTCTATCAAAACAGCGTTTCAACACCTCGCTACAAGAGCTCCTTCAGTCTGCTCCACAGTTTCAAAGAGGATATCTGGCTCAGCCCGGCAAATTGCGCATCGCCCACCTCGATAACAATCCATTCACCGCTTTCCGGCTGGCCGATATCAACGGTGAGATAGGGAACCCCCAAGCGATGCGAGGCTTCCGATGCCAGCGCATAGACCGTCCTTTTTTCATCTGGTGCCAGATGGCTCAGATCATCAGACCCTTCCCAATAGTATCCCAACGCCGCAACCTTGCCCTTCAGCACAAATGCCCGGAACTCCCGCCCGGCAGGAAAACCGTTGCCTGCATATCTTGAGTGCCTGAGCCGGACTAGCTCCCGAATGATGACATATCCTCGCGAGCGACCTTCGCGGTGGAGCAGATCACCAACGCGTTGAGTGACCTCCTCTTGATCGGCAGCAATGCAAACATCCCAGCCGTCATGTTTGCGCGACTGTATCGTATCTTTGACGAACACGGGATACCCGAGCACACGCTCTACCTCAGCACACTGGTCGGGTGAAGTTACTATCATCGAGCGGGGCGTGAGCTCGCCGAGCCGCTCATAATAGCGATGGAATTCCATAGCGAGGAGGTGTTCATCAGGTGAGTTGATTAACCGGGCTCCCTTGCTCAGCGCAGCATCGTACATGGCCTGATACCGCTCAGGCTCAGGGATATATCCGATCCAGAAAGCTACCTGTTCCGGTGCACATGCAGGCATGTGCCAGAGGGCGTTTTCAGCTGTTTCACATACGGAGAAATCAGGGGGAATGGTATAGACCTGCAAGCCGGCCAGTCGTGCAGCCTCAGCCGAGCGGCTGATATCTCTACGGCTCGCAGATGGTTTAAGTTGCTCGGGAGCTTCGCTCAGAATAATCACGTATGGGCTCTTTGACTGTATCTTCCATCTCCAGCGCGGCAAAGCACTGCGCTATCTCGTCCTTCAATCCCAGCCTGATGAAGGCCGCCCGCGCCGACTCAATCGAGGATTTCGCATCGGCTATATCGCCATTCAACATCTGCGTCTCCCCTAATGACAGCAAACAGCGTCCCTGCATCTCCAACTGACCTATTTCGCGATAGGTGATAGCTGCCCGCCGCATATATTTGATTGCATCATCCAATTCTCCGAGGCTCCGGCATACCTCGGCCAACCTGCGCAGCAAATCGGACTCGGAAGCCCTGTCACGCTCAGGATCATAGCCGGAGAGCGCCTGGCGATAGGTGTCTGCGGCGCTGCGATGCTCACCACGCTCCTGGCTTACCCGACCAAGCAAGATCAGCGCTTCACGCTCAGAATGGCGTAATCTGTGTTCTTTCGCGATCCGGATCGCGTGGTCCAGAATGCTCGTTGCTCGCTGATAAGTACCCATTCCAAGCGCAGCGCGTCCCACATCTATCGCCGCTTCGCCTTCCAATAACCGATCACCCATCTTCTTTGCTATGACAAGTCTTTGTTCGGCACAAATCAATACCTTGTCCGGCTCATCCGCCTCTCGATAAATCCGGATCAGGTTACCGAGTATAGTGTGTTGGGTACGCAGATCGGAAACAGAGCCGGCAGCCTCCAGTGCCTCCAGGAAGTGACAGAGAGCCTTTTGTGTTTCTCCATGGTGAAGATAGATCAGTCCCAGATTGGCCAGTACCCAGCCCATGGCCTGGATCTCGCCCGATTGGCGAGCGATTTCCAGCCCCTCCTGGAGGAGCTTCTGTGCTCCCTCGATCTCACCAAGTCCGGTATAGGCCTCACCCAGGCGAGAGAGTGCACGGGCCTCGGCCTGCGTGTTGCCTGCAGCCCGAGCCTCACTAAGGGCTTGCCGATATTGGGCAATTTGTTGGCGAAGGACATCAGTCATAGGAAAAATTATAGCACTCGCAGAAATACAGCGCGATGTGCACCGCTTACCGGGGACGTTTCAGGTTAGGGATGAGTTTTTGCAACAAGAAGACCTCGCGGGTTTCCAAGGGTAGCGTAACAAGCTGATTACTCGGTCTGTTGGCATTGTGCACAGTCAGACATTACATAAAACCTGTAAGGTCTAGCACCTAATCGTAAGTTTTGTGCAAATACTGCGGCAGATTCCAAAAACGGGGATGGTTCACCATGATGTGAAATGAGCCAAGTTATTTGCAAAATGCGTCATATTCGGTGTCTTACCCCTGCTCGGCGCTGTCATTCCCGCGAAAGCGGGAATCCACCTGTTACGCTGAGCCCGCGCATACGTCTAGTACAGTATTGAGTGAGCAATCAGTTTTCAAATAACTTCCTCGAACATCACAGAGTCATGAACCATCTCGAAGATTGCCTTGATCTGGTGACGAACTTATGTCCAACGGTACTAGGCCTCTTCCCGGTGATTGACAATTCGAATACTCCTTTGGTTTCTGCTAAGTTGTGCTGTCAACTCAGGATGGATATGTATACATATCGAGTGAATCCGGCTATAATCCCTGCCCGGCGCGGCCAAGTGTCTTGGGCTTTTATATAGACAGGACTTACGCAGAAAAGAAATTTTATCCACGAATTCAGAATAAAAATTGGACTCGACTTTATCCTTTTACCGGACGGATGAAAGAGATGGGTTACGACAAAGATGCAGGTGAATAGGGCCAGCCAGATCTCTTATAGCAAGCTGAGATTTACTCGGGAGTGCACGTCATTAGGGCGAGCATCAGATATCAATGTCATAGCTTGTCACAAGAATCATCTTCGGGAACCCAGGGGAATGGATCATGTCTGGGTTAAACCCCAGCCCCGTACTTATTCCAACTATGCACTGAGTTCTCCGCATGAATTCGCTACATATGATGCTCCAGAATGGACAAAGTCGAGTCAGAGCAATTCGTCTCATTCGTGGATAGAATCCGTTATGGCAAATATGCAACCAATTGGGTAAGTCCTGATATATAGAAAGTTAGAATGGTAACCATGATCCCCTTCAATGAATTGAAATTGTTGCACACTCAACTTGAGGATGAACTAGGCGCTGCTGTCCGGCGTGTCTTGAGTAGTGGCTGGTATGCATTAGGACCGGAGGTTGAGGCCTTTGAGAATCAATTTGCCTCCTATCATGGTGTCAAATATGCCGTTGGTGTTGCTAATGGTACTGATGCGATTGAGCTGGCTCTACGTGCAGCTGGGATAGGGCCTGGTGATGAGGTGATTACAGTTTCGCACACAGCTGTTGCAACTGTTTGTGCCATTGAACAGACCGGGGCCAACCCGGTGCTAGTCGATATCACACCGGAAACGTATACAATGGAGCCGGAAGCTGCTGAAGCTGCTGTTTCGCCTCGCACAAAGGCGCTTGTTCCGGTTCATTTGTACGGTCACCCGGCAGATATGACTGAGCTGGTGAGTCTTGCTGAACGGCACAATCTGGCTCTGATCGAGGACTGTGCACAGGCTCATGGGGCACGTTGGAAGGGACAATTGGTTGGGACATTTGGCCAGATGGGTGCATTTAGTTTCTACCCAACCAAGAACCTTGGGGCCTGTGGCGATGGGGGCGCCATTATCACGAATAACACGAATCTGGCTGAGCGACTCCGGCTACTTCGAAACTATGGGCAGACTTCACGCTATCATCATGCTGAGAGGGGAATAAACAGCCGCCTCGATGAAATTCAGGCTGCCATCTTGTGTGTCAAGCTCAGACATCTTGAGGAACACAACAATGCGCGCCGCGCATTAGCCGATCACTATAACAGACACCTTGAGGGTGTTACTGTTCCTGTTGCCTGCCAGGAAGCCCATCATGTCTATCACCTATATGTGGCTCGTCATCATCTTCGTGACAGTCTGATGGATGCGCTCAAAAAGCGGGGTGTTGGCGCGCTTATCCATTACCCAGTCCCTGTTCATTTGCAGGAAGCATATGCTGATCTTGGTTACAGATCTGGAAGTTTGCCTTTTACCGAGCAGGCTGCACGCGAGATTCTCTCCCTGCCAATGTATATAGGGTTGACAAAGGGCGATATTGAGATAGTTGTGCAAGCGATCAGAGCAAGCCTTGAAGGAATAGAGATATGAACAAAAATGTGAATTTCGACACCTTCAAAGGGGCCCGTGTGTTAATCACAGGGGGGATGGGGTTTGTCGGGAGCAACCTGGCAATTGCACTTGTTGAAGCGGGCGCTACGGTCATGATAGTGGATGCCATGCTTCCCGGCTATGGGGCAAATCTGTTTAACATTGACCCTATACGTGATCGTGTATTGGTTAATTACTCGGATGTGCGTGATATTCATGTCATGAATTACCTTGTGCGGGATCAGGATTTCGTTTTCCATCTTGCCGGACAGGTCGATCATATCTTGAGCCTGACCGACCCTTTTCCCGATATTGATATCAACATCAAGGGTACAGCAGTTATGATGGAAGCCTGTAAACACCACAATCCTAGCGCGCGGGTAGTTTATACCGGGACGCGTGGACAGTATGGCCCGGCAACCTCCCTGCCTGTTAGCGAGACAGCTCCAACGCATCCCAAGGGTATCTATGAGATTTCGAGGTTGGCTGCGGAGAAGATTGTCCAGGTCTACAACGATATCCATGGTATCCGGTCAACGATGCTCCGTTTGACGAATATCTACGGGCCGCGTGCCCAAATGCACCATTCGCGGTATGGTGTGGTCAACTGGTTTGTCCGGTTGGCGATTGACGGAGAGTCGATCAAAGTGTTTGGTGATGGTCAAATCTTGCGCGATCCCCTCTATATCGATGATTGCGTGAAGGCGATTTTGATGTGTGCTGGAACTGAGGCTGCTTATGGAGAGGTGTTCAATGTTGGTGTCGATATGCCGACCAACTTTGTACAGTTGGCAGAAACACTGATCGAAGTCGCTGGCACAGGGAGCTGGGAATTCGCTCCCTTTTCAGCGGAGAGAAGAGCTCAAGAGCCGGGAGACTTCTATTCGGATACTTCAAAGATTCGCCGATTGATTGGCTGGGAAGCGACTACCAGCCTAAGAAATGGTCTGCGTTGTACAGTTGACTATTATCGCAAGTATAAGGCGCATTATTGGTAATGGCCCCATCGTGTAGGCCCATGAGAGATTGGCTAGCTTGATGCTCAAAACAGGCAAGAATGTAGTACTTAGTGATGACACACGTTTTGGAAAACGTGTTCAGGTGGGTAACAATGTTACCTTTTACCCCGGCGTAACGGTGGGGGATGACTGCAAGATATTAGACGGGGCCGTTCTGGGGCGCCCGCCGATATCAGCAGGCAATGTAACCCGTCCGCTGGATGACGTTCGGCAGGAACTTGTCATCGGAGCAGGTAGTGTCATTGGGGCAAACGTCGTACTGTATACCGGTATCAGGATTGGTCGCCAGGTGTTGATCGGAGATCTTGCTTCGGTACGTGAGGGATGCACATTCTCTGATCAGGTTGTCATTGGGCGAGGGGTGATGGTGATGTACCATACCCAGGTGGGTGAGCGCACCAGGGTCATCGATGGTGCTATTTTGACCGGGAACATGATTATTGAAGCTGATGTATTTATTGGGCCGGGTGTGAACAGCATCAATGACAACGATGTCTATCTCAAACGCTATGGACTGGTGCCGTTTGAGGTTTGTGGGCCGGTAGTGCGACGATTTGCTCTGATTGGTGCGGGCGCAAATCTGGCCGCCGGGGTTGAGATTGGGATGGGTGCTATTGTCGCGCCCAGCGCCATGATAACACGTGATGTTCCTGCCTGGACGGTGGTTGCGGGCGTCCCTGCCAAGACGGTTCGTATGGTCACGGCCAAGGTGCGCAGCCAGATACTTGCGCACTTTGGCCTCGATACAGATCAGCAAGTAGAGGATCTATGAGCTTATTCTCGATTGTCGTTCCGGTGTATCATAACGCGGCAAGCTTGCCTGATCTACTCACCGAGTTCCAGAATCTGGCTCACCGAAATCCCGAAGATTCCTTCGAGTTCATTTTCGTCGATGATGGGTCACGTGACGATTCGTTTGAAGTCTTGCAAGCACTTTTCCAAAAAGAGCCGCGGATGCGGTTGATCCGGTTGTCACGCAACTTCGGGTCCAATGCCGCGATTCTTGCAGGCCTTAATGAGGCTTCAGGGGAAGCCATAGCTGTAATTGCCGCCGATTTGCAAGATCCCCCCGATCTCATCCACGAGATGTTGGCACTCTGGAGGCAGGGGCGCAAAGTGGTCCTCGCTGCTCGAAAAGGGCGTGACGATCCAGGTTTGACGTCATTCACATCGGATGTCTTCTATGGGCTGTTCCGGCGCTTTGCTATCAAGACCATGCCGGAGCGTGGCTTTGATTTCTTTCTCATCGATCGCCATGTCTGTGATTTGATCAAAGGCATTCAGGAAAACAATGCCTATTTGATGGGACTCATTCTATGGCTTGGATTTGATCCGGCGGTAATTCGATATGATCGCCGCCAGCGCGAAAAACGCTATGGCCGTTCGATGTGGACATACACCAAAAAGCTTAAATACTTCATTGATTCATTCGTGGCTTTTTCTTATATGCCCGTCCGTGCTGCATCTTTGGTTGGTATCGGCGTCAGCGTGTTGGGACTCTGCTACGCGATCGTTGTCATCCTGGCTCGTCTCTTCTGGGATATTCGAGCGGAGGGATGGGCATCTCTCATGGTTGCGTTGCTGGTGGTATCGGGTGTGCAGATGACCATGATTGGTATCCTGGGTGAGTATATGTGGCGTAATCTGGATGAGACGAGGCGACGTCCCCGATTTGTCGTAGATCGTGTTATTGAACACTCCTCAGATTTCGGGAATCACTCTACCCAGCCAGACTCTGGAGATCGATTGCATAACCAGCGGGATTAGCCTGGTTTGCTGCAAGTGGGTCCCCGGAAACAGTATGGACGAGACGGTGAGACTGGTTTTTGTGCTTGGTGCCTGACTTTCCGTTTCTCTCCCTGATGAACTTCTGAATGTGCTCCATAATTTGCTCGAATGCCAAGTCGCGATTATACTCGCCAGCGGCTTGCTGGCTATACTGGCCGGCAGCGCATTTTCCTGGAGATAGAGGTCTGCGAAGTAGGGAGTAAGAAGTGAGAAGAGGGGCATACCTCTTACTTCAATAACCCCTACTCTTTTTTATGAAGTAACCATCTTTGCATCAGGAGAAACTCTATGACTTATCATGTAACACTCATCCCTGGTGATGGCACAGGACCGGAGCTGGTGGAGGCCACTCGCAGGGTGTTAGAAGCAACCGGTGTTTCGTTTGACTGGGATATGCAAGAGGCCGGCGCCGATGTGATGGACAAGTATGGCACGCCGCTCCCGGAGGCAGTGCTCGATTCGATCCGCAAGAATCGCGTTGGTCTCAAAGGTCCTATCACCACACCAGTGGGAACAGGCTTTCGCAGCGTCAATGTGGCTATTCGCAAGGCGCTTGACTTGTACACTAATTTGCGCCCAGCTAAGTACATGCAAGGCGTTCGCAGCCGCTACGATGACATCGATGTGGTGATAGTGCGAGAGAATACCGAGGGACTATATGCGGGTATCGAGCATGATGTGATCCCTGGCGAGGCTGCCGAGACAATCCGGATTATCACTCGTAAGTGCAGCGAGCGTGTGGTTCGTTTCGCGTTTGAATATGCCCGTGATAACAATCGTCGCAAAGTCACTGCGGTACATAAGGCTAACATTCTCAAAGCCACCGACGGATTGTTCCTCAGTGTGGCTCGCGAGGTAGCGCAGGACTATCCGGATGTTGAATTCGAAGATCGTATTGTGGATAACATGTGCATGCAGCTTGTCCAGCGTCCGACCGAATACGATGTGTTGGTGACGCCCAATCTGTATGGCGATATTGTCAGCGATCTGTGTTCGGGCTTGGTCGGTGGGCTGGGTGTTGCTCCTGGGGCCAACATCGGCGATGATATAGCAGTCTTTGAGCCGGTACATGGTTCAGCTCCTAAGTATGCTGGGCAGAACAAGGTCAATCCCACGGCTACCATTCTCAGCGGCGTGCTGATGTTGCGCTATCTGGGCGAGAGGGAAGCAGCGGATAGAGCTCGGAATGCTATCGCTGCTGTCATTGCGGAGGGTAAGAGCGTAACCTACGACATGAAACCTACGCGTGATGATCCAACGGTAGTCGGCACCAAAGAAATGGCAGATGCGATTATCGCTGCTATGAATTCAGCTTGAGATTTGCTTTTCCCAATTGTTGAAGAAAGCCCCAGTTCCGGTACAAGGCCAGGACTGGGGCTTTGTGTTGGGAGCTTATTCCCAGTTTTTTGCCTCTGGTTCCAGCTTGTCCCATATTTGTTCGGCATACCAGCGGTGAACCTCTGCGTTGGGGTGGGCGTCGTTGGGGATCGCCCATAACGAGTGGAATGGTCTCTCTTTGAAATGCTCAAGGTATGCGGGGAATAGATTGGTTGTATCAAAACCTGCTTGTGTGAAGCCCGCCTCCAACGTGGTATAGATTCGCTCAAACTTCTCGAGAATATCAGGATCAGAATAGTCGGCCGGTTCAGGAAGTGTGAAGGCATACAGATGGTGTGCTCCGCACGTGGCCGCCAAATCAGCGAGTTGGCTGACTACCGGGTGCCAGAGACCGATCCAGGGCTGCTCAGGAGCGTATAGTGCATCTAGCCAGTCAGCATAATCGTATTGTCCATAGTAACTTGCGATACGATTGAGTGGCCGGTCGAGCATATAGAGCAGGTCGGGATTGAACGAGTAGGGTGATTCCAACCTTTCGAAGTACTTTTGATAAAAAGGCCAGGGAGGGCTGTTCTTTTCTATCCCCAGCCAGGGATCGTTGCTGACAACGCCAACAATGACAACATCAGGGGAAAAGCGGCAGCCGTAATCACGAAGATTATCAATCTGATGCACCGTTTCAGCAGCGGGCTGGGCAGCAATGATAAACTCGAACGAAGAACCGGCACCTTCACGCAGTAAGACAGGATAGTAGTCGGTCTGGGCGACACCATAACCGGCAGTGAAAGAATCCCCGAGCAAGAGGATGCGTGTCATACCAGGTTGTCTCTCTAAGCTGTGCTCAATGTCTCGATAGCCCGCCGAGTTCAACTCGAATCTGATTGCTGGCGCAGATGTGATCTCCCAGGTGGGCCAAATACCGAATACATGGTAGCGAGAAAAGTCGCTCTCAACGAAAAGCTCCAAAGCTGCCAAAGCACCGAGCAGGCTGCAAAGCATAAGCGTGGAACGCTCCACGAAGCCCGAGGACAAGATGCGCTGCCCGGATGTAGTTGACGTGATGGTGTGCCACCCGCTGAGTAGGCCCAGTGCCAGCATTACGCATGTCCAGAATGCGATGCTGTTGCCGAAGGTGAAAATGCGATCCACTATCCGGTCGAAGACGGTGAGGGTGAAGATCAGCAGTATTCCGTGGTAGAAAAGGCGGAAGAAGCGTGTTCGGCGTGTTTCTGCCCTTGTCTTTACCTGAATGGGGGTAATGTCATTCCATGTGACTACCAGTAAAACGAATAACACAAGACCAAACCAGTAGGCTGCGCTGTGTGAAACGAAAATATGTCCCAGATGGTCGAGTGTAAAAATGCCAGCTAGTAGGATGAATGCCTGTGAGAGAAACTTAACTGGCGGCGTCCATGCGTTTTTTTGTGTGGTCATCAATGACTCTCTACCAGCTTCAAGGGGTGATTATGTTGGTCAGGAACAACCGGTCACCGATTGATTCACCGTTGACACTGATTGACAGGCGAGTGCCGGCCTGATCGTATAGCCCTATCATCACCTGGTAAGTGCCGGATGGCGCATCAGGCATCAGTAGTCTGTGCTGATCGACGACCGTTTCACCAGGTATCCAACTGTCAGTTGGCGCTGCCCAGTTAGCAGGCTCGCCGTCGTGTTGTGTGGTAGGGGTTCCTCCTGGCCCGTCAATGTGGACGAATACTTTATAACGCTCTCCCAGTGGAGCCTTGGTATGCCAGAATAGCGTTACGCCCAGTCCTTCACCGGGGGCGAGGGTATTGGCACTCAAAGCAAAACCCTCCAACACAATCGACTCGCCGAAACGTGCATCGATGGACGCCTGGGGCTCTGTAGCCTCTGTACCGGTAATGGCATAACTTACCAGCCGGGTGCTGCCGTATTGATCTGTGCCGGCCACGAGTGCATTGGCCTCAAGGATTTTCTCGACTTCGTGATCTGGGTCTTGTGCTTCGACATTCCATAGGACGGCATAGATACGACGATATTTTTCTATCAGGGGTTTCAACGTCCCATTGATGTCCTTGTTGGGCATCAAAAATATCCCGTCCTCATCCGGGTAGTAATAAGTGAATACGTCGTATTGATCGGGGGTCTCCAGAATAACTATTGCCTGTGGTTCCGCCTCCGACACAATGTGCGATGCTATGCTGCGATAGTCGTCGTGGGCATAGGACGCAGCGTAGTGATATTGGAGTGCATGGAAAATTGGTAACAGGGCCAGGGCGATCATGGAGATCACGATGACATGCACCAGCCTGTTTCTGTCCCGTCCGAGCTCGGGCATGGGGCTTGCAAGCTCAAGGCTCAGCCAGATGCCGCGTGCAGCCAGCAGCATCAACGTGAGGTTGGCCGGTACGAACAGCTCCAACAACCTCTGTTGAGTGTTCCCAGCCCAGGCCAGCAGGATCAATGGTACAACCAACCAGGCAATGACCCATCCTACTCTCTCTATAAAGCCCAGACTGTGGGGATCATTAGCGGGTCTGACGGGAGGGAACAGCCCAAGGGTCGCCAGCAGTACCAGAGGAACGAGGCCATCCTGTGCTCTATCGACGGGCAGTGTAAATCCGTAGGCAAGATCCTGGAGCCATGATGGGTAATCGGCGGCCAGAATATCCTGGCTAGTGATCTGGTCAATGACTGTTGGCAGCCAGGGGGCGAATAGCAGTAGTGTAGCGACAAGTAGTCCAACCCAGGCAATCAAACCATATCCTTTTTTTGACCTCTTTGTGATCCACAATAGAAACACTAGTGTCTCGGTGAGGAGGAGCAGCAGGAAAAGGGGTTGGTGTGTGTAGAGGCCAATAGCATTGATTACGGCGGTACCTGCAACCACGCTTACCACTTGATGGATATTTTTGGATTTATCTGGTGCTGTGCCCAATAGGCTCAAGAGGGTTTGTGTCAGCACGAGTGATGCAGCACTCAGCAGTCCCAGCCAGGCACTTCGTGTTGCATCTTGGCCGGCGTACACCTGGAGCGGACTGACGGTCACGGCGATGGCAGCCATCAGTCCGGTAGATCGATTGAAGAGTTGTCGGCCTAACCTATAAATCAATGCCACCGTGAGCACACCACTCAGCCCAGAAAACAATCGCAGTGCAAATTCGTTGCCGCCCGCCAGCGCTTGCCAGCCGGACAGAACGATTTCGTATCCGGGCGGGTAGAAACTCTCTCTGGCCGTTTTCACGATGTCAGCCACGGCCAGTTTGGTAGTTTGTGCCGAGACACCCTCATCACGAGAGAGCGATTGGTTATCTACGTGGTAGGTCCGCAGACCGGCTGACAATAGCAGTACCAAGGCAATTAGTAGTGGGACCCAGTGGTTACGTTGTTTGAGAGAGGGTTTGTCCATGGTTGTTGTTTTCTATCTGCAAAAAGATATCTTGCCGCCGAATGTGCGCTGCCTATGATACCCGCAACAAACAGATAATCAAAGTAATGCAGTACAAATAGGGCAACCGGGCAGGTGGCATAGGGATACATACATTTTGACTACACGGACCAGAGTATATGTTGTATGCTCGGAGTTGTGAGGCGGCTGGTGGCTACTCGAATAGGGCATCAAGCTCTCGAAGCAAGGAGAGCAGCTTGCTGGTATCTTCTTCGTAGCTTAAGAATTCGACAGATGCTTGTGTGGCCACTCTGCTCTTGGTGGGAAAGTCACCCCTGATCTGGATTGTATGCAACACGCGGGGGACAAGCTTATATTGGAGCCACTGTGCGAAGGGCTTATCTAACTCGTGTGGGTGCTCGAATTCGTAAACCTCGCCAGCTTGGGTTTCGCTTTTCCACAATCCGATTCGCTTCATTTCGGCGACAATCTTCTCGATTTGTTGAGCTACTTCTTGATGTGTCGATGCCATAATGCCTCCGGTGAAAATAGCAATGAGCGACGAGCAATGAGCAACGGTCAAACACTTCAGGAGAGACTACTTGTCTACATGTGCTTCAGTTTTTTCGTTCCTGCTTCGCTCAGAACCCCAATTCTTCGCAGGTGGGTGGCATAGCACCCTGATTGGCCAGGACCAGGGTCCAATAGTGCCCTAGCTGTGACCCGGCACGGAAAAGGTGCGACAGGCCTGCTTCGGAGAAATCGGCATTGAGTATGTTAGCCTTGTGTCCGGGTGACTCCCACCACAGTTCGAAGGCCTCGGTGGTGCTGGTTGCCCCTGCTGCTAAGTTCTCGCCGACGGCCAGCCATGCGTACCCCTGCGCGCTGACCCGGTCACCAACCGTATCCCCATCGATGCCTTGATGATCGAAGAAGCTGTTGGTCAGCATATCGAGACCATGCTGTGTGGCGGCATTTCTAAGTAAGGCATTGTCGACAACAGGTGACAGTCCTTCCCGGCAGCGTGCCTGGTTGACGAGATCGAGCATCTCGGCCGTATCATCGTAGCTGACAATATCGGTGAGCGACGTTATGTCGTCTGGGGCCACAATGGTTGGTGTGGTGAGATTGGCCTCGGCAGGAGGGGGTGGGGGGATGGTGATGTTCATAGGCGTAGCCGTGCTGCCGATGCTCGTGGAGACCGCTTTGGCAGTTATAGCACTGTTGGGCAGCGTCGGGTTGGCGGTGGGCATGGGTAGATTGCAGCTCAACAAAAGCACAGCGGTGCTCAGTAGAAGATTTGCTCTAATATATCTCTTCATAATCTATCTCGTTTGCGCTCTCTGTCTGCTACCCCTGATCGAAACCGGTTTAGGAGACTCTGAGATATACTCAGTTCATATTCTGACCCGGACTTAGTGTTGAGTATAGCAGAAGTTGCCCGGATCAGACTCTGACGCTGAAGATATTTGATGCATATTGTAACCTGATGAGCATCAAGCATGGGGGGTGAAGCAATGAAAAACATCGTCATCACAGGCAGCACACGTGGAATTGGTTATGGGCTGGCCGATGCTTTCCTGTCACTGGGGTGCAGTGTGACTGTCAGCGGGCGGAGCCAGTCAACAGTCGATAAAGCTGTTGCAGCGCTGGCGGCTGGGTACGATGCTGGCCGCGTTCATGGGCATCCTTGTGATGTAGCTGATCTTGAGCAGGTGCAGGCCCTCTGGGATGCAGCTCAGGCGCGTTTTGGCCATATCGACATCTGGATCAACAATGCTGGGGTTGGCCAGCCGGCGATGCCGTTCCGTGAGCTCTCCCCGGATTTGATGCGGGCGATAGTGGAGACCAACATCCTGGGCACGATCTATGGCTCGCGCGTTGCCTTTCAGGGCATGATGAGACAGGGCGGCGGACAGGTCTATAATATGGAAGGCTACGGTAGCGATGGCGCTATACGTGCTGAGGCATCGCTGACGATATATGGCACCAGTAAATGCGCCATTCACTATTTTGACAGGTCGCTTGCATTGGAGTTGAAGAATACACCGGTGCTGGTAGGGTGGATCAGCCCAGGTATGGTCGCTACCGAGATGATCACCGGCCAATACGCCGGTAAGCCGGAGGAATGGGAGCGCGTCAAGCGCATTTTCAACATTATTGCCGAACGGGTTGACGTGGTGGCCCCCTGGTTGGCGGAGCGGATACTTGCCAATACCAAAAGTGGCGTGCGGATTGCCTATGATAGCAAACTCAGACTGATGCTGCGCTTCCTGCTCGCGCCGTTCGTCAAGCGCGATGTGTTCGGCGACCTGATGCCGGAGTAGTGTGAGATATCATGTGTAATGCCTTGGTAGAATCTCTCAATTTCTCTCGTTGTCTTTGAGCTGCTCACGAGCTGAGTATTGAAAACGATCACTTTGAACTCATGCCTCATCCCTACCTTTCAGATGCTGCTCAAAGAACCCGGCGATTGCATTGTAGCATGTTACCCGGTTCTCGAACTTAAGCACATCGTGGCCCTCGTCAGGAAAGATTAGTATCTCTACATTCTTGCCCTTCTCCTTGAGATCCTCGACCACATCCCTAGACTCAGCCTCAATTACCCGGGGGTCGTTGCGTCCCTGGATCACCAGCATCGGGCAGGCGATGCCATCAATGTAGGTGGCGGGCGAGCGTTCCTTCAGAAACTTCAATCCGTCGGGGGTGCTTGGGTCGCCAAGCGCGATCCTGAAGTAAGGCTTCCATGTCTCCGGGATACGCTCGCCGAAGGTTACCAGATCGTACGGGCCAAACATATCGACGGCAGCTGCCCACAGCTCAGGGTGGCGGGCAGCCAGCATCAGCGTCATGTAGCCGCCATAGGATCGGCCCACCACACCCGCGCGTGTCATATCAACGCGCTCGTCTTTTGGGAGTACCTTGGTCATGGCGTGGACATGATCCAGCCGGTCGTCGCCGCCCCAATCGCGGTCGACCAGCTTGGTGTAGTTCAGCCCATAGCCGGTGCTCCCACGTGCATTGGGCACGAATACGGCAAAGCCGCGCAGCGTCAGGAGTTGGATCAAGGGCATCGAAAACCAGGCAAAGTCGGGGCGCTCCTGGCCCTGTGGCCCGCCGTGCACGTAGTAGACCAGCGGGTGCGGCCCTTCGAACCCGAAAGGCTCGGCCGGCAGGTACAGCCGCGCCGAGACCCTCAGCCCATCAAAGGAGGTGTAAGAAGCATCCTCGCCGGGGGAGAGATGCTCCGGCGGGATGCCCAGGATGCGCTCGCGGGTGTGCTGTATAACTGTACCCTTTTTTTCATTGACCGTGTAAAGCTGGGTGGGGGAGATTGCAGTCGAGAAGGAAAGCGCGTGGCAATTACCTTCTCTATCGTAATCATGATGTTCCAGGGCGCCATTTGCCAGCTCGTTCTGCCCGCAGATGACCCTATCCAGTTGCATCGATAGCTCGCCGGCCCGGAATGTGCCCTCGTACAGCCACGAGCAGCCATCAATGTTATAGATGAGCAGGAAGCGGTTGCCTTCCAGATGCTTGATATCGGTCATCTCGCCAATGCCGGTATGGACGGATCCACTGATGGTGACAGGGACGATTTCATGGGGCTTGGCCAGGTCGAGGTAGCCCAGACCACCGGTGTCTTCAAATAAGGTGCAGAGTACCAACAAGCCGCTATCCTCATTCACAAAATGACAGCGGTTAATGCCGCTTAACGGTACTTCTGTGCCTGGTGTGCGGCTCTCCAACGGTTTGCCATAGAGCACCTTGAGCTTCTTGTCCCTTTTGGGCCACAGATATAGTGTGCCGTCACCAACGGTATATTGTTCCACCAATGCGACTTGGGTGTGATCCTGGCTGTGCCCAACAGGGAATAAGCCATAGGCGCTTTTGCCGATTTTAGTAAGGTCGCCTGTCTCGAGATTGGATTGGTAAGTCTCCATTGTTTGCTCTCGGCACGATTCGGCCACCAGATAAGTCAGGTTGGCCTCCGGATCGCAGAGGAGACAATGTATCCGGTAATCAGCAAAAGCATCGCCGAAAGCGTTTTCCGGGAAGCCGCCTTTGATGGGGATGAGCAAGGGGTGGTAGTTCTCGTCGCCATCCTGATCGAGCATCACCAGGATCTTGCCGAGCTTCGGAAAAACGTAGAAAGACTCGGTGCCTTCCAGGAGGTGTGGATTTTGCATGGCGATCTGCGGCGGCAGCAGCGGCTCCGGCACACTGCCGCCGTGATCCATGGCATACAGGCTGAGCCGCCCGCTCAGGTTGCTGATGAAGTACAGACGCTCACCGATAGTCTGTGGCGCCATAAAAAGGCGCGCCGACAACAATGCTTCTATTTGCATGGGTGTTTTTTCCTTCTGTCTTGAAAGCGCAATTGATCAAATCTACGTCTCACGCCTCACACATCCTCTGTCAGCAGTCAGTCCAGACAGCCCCAGTTCCAAGAGCACAGCACTGCTATATTCGGAACTCCATCACATCCGGGTGGGCAAACAATTTCTCGGCGACCGCCGCATGTTCTTTGGGTTTGCCGGCGATCTCCCAGGTGCAAAGCATGGTATCGCCGCTCTTGAGACGCCTGCGGCTTCGAACGTGCAGCCCGCAGTCCTCAAAAAGTGCTTCAATCTCCTCGAACTTCTCGGGTACGAGAGGACAGATGACCTCGTAGGTACGATGATCGCGGATGTTGTCAATCAGGTGCTCTACGTTTGGGAACAGCCACAGTACAATCAGAACGCCCAGGGCTGCCGCACTGACGGTGACATAATGCCCTCCGCCGATGCCCATTCCCAGCGCGGCTGCTATCCAGATGGTCGCCGCAGTCGTCAATCCCATCACTCGCCCCTCGCCGCGCATGATGGCACCTGCTCCGAGGAAGCCGACACCGCTGACGATGTTGGCTGCAATACGCGCCGGGTCGTTATTAGGCCCGGCTATCCTGGTAGACAGTATGGTGAAGAGCGTTGCGCCAACACAGATGAAGATGATGGTGCGGAAACCCGCTGCCTTATCACGATACTCACGCTCTGCGCCGATCAGCCCGCCAACCAGTATTGCCAGACCAAGCTTGATCAGGTCTTCCGGGGAGATAATCATCAGGTGACCTCCAGTTTTCGAGTTAAAAAACGGGGGTTGGGGATTGGGGAACAGCACAACCTCCTCCCGCCTGCGCTGGTTACGGATGGGTACCCATCCGTCGATATTCATCCGTAACCCGTATTTTGCGGATTGTAATCCGTGCTCTCTACCCCAACTCCTCTTTCTAAAAATGGGCTCAACGCGGAAAAGTGGGGATAACATCACATGTCATTCCCGCGAAAGCGGGAATCCATTGCGCTGATTGTATCAAGAGTCTGTGGATTCCCGCCTGCGCGGGAATGACATCCAGAGGTATCCAGATTCACACCCCACTATTCCGCGTTGAACCTAAAAATGTTGCTTCTCAAATGTTTGCTCTACTTGTCATAACACCTGTTCCGACCTTTGGACTCGCCCCCTGCAGTAGAAACCTTCATTCTGCTTGTATATACCTTTTTTCAGAGAAATAATAACCAAACCAAAAGCGAAAGACCACCATCACTGGTCCAATCAGAATACCTATTGGGCAGGAGGCGTATGAAACCATTGTGGCTGACACAGAAACCTTTCGCCAATATATCGATTAGATGATTGAACTCTACCGGAGCTCTTTCCAGCCAATATTCAAGCGGGCTGTAAACTGCACGGCAAACGAGCGTGTTCTAAACCCGTTACTTCCCTGGCCATCTCATGTCGGCCGAATATGAAGTCTGTGCCTGGGCTTTACTTCACAATTTACGTCTCTATTGCCCTCGCGCCAAACTCAGCAATCCTTACCTATCACCTTTTCATCAGCTCAATGGGTTTGTTTATCATGATAACCGGCTTCAAAACTTGCTGGTGGCTACTTCTCTAGGTGGTCGGTATGCCGGCTGCACAGTCCGTTAGAACCAGCAATATTGCACGCAATTGTGACTCTCGCCATGTAAGCGTTCAGCCATAAGCCGGTAACCGGCGGCTTTTAACTCATCATTCGGAACTGAATTGTGTCATTGGTAGCTTTCGGGTTAAACTGTCGCAATGAGCATCGTCGTTGACGTTTCCGCCGCGGTCAATGGTCGGGCGGGGCTGGGCCGCTACGCGGCAGCGCTGGCTGCTGCATTAGAGCAGGAACGCCCCGGCTCGATCCGGCTTTTTGCCAACGAGGGCGTGGCTAAAGGCATCTTATCGCTTCCGCCTGGCGTGCCTGTCCGTACCATTCGCCTGGGATACAAACCCTGGCGGATGGCCGTCTGGCTGGGGCAGCTTGCCGGGGTAGGCTTCAATCCGCTGGTAGGCGACGCCTCGCTCTACCATGCCACCGAGCATCTGTTGATGCCCCTCCGCCACATCCCGACTGTGCTGACCGTCCACGACCTTATCTATCATCTGTTTCCCCAGCATCACAAGCGGCTGAACTACTGGTATCTTAATGCTGCCATGCCGTTGTTTGTTAGACGGGCCGGCCATATCATCACTATCAGTGAATGTGCCAAGGAGGACTTGATCCGGTTGTACGATGTGCCCCCAGAGAAGGTCAGCGTGATCTATGAAGCAGCTGCACCGCACTTCAGACCTCAGTCTGCGGAGCAGGTTGGTGAAGTGTCGGCGCGTTACCGTCTGCCGGAGCGATACCTGCTGGCAGTGGGTACCATCGAGCCGCGCAAGAACCTAGCCCGTCTGGTCGAGGCGCTGGCGATCCTGCGCCGCGACGATCCTGATCTGGCGTTGGTGGTCGTCGGCGCCAAAGGGTGGCTGTATGAGGGCTTCTTCGAGGCCATCGAGCAGCACGAGCAGCAGCAGGCCGTCATCCTGCCCGGCTATATACCCGATGATGATCTTCCGGCGGTCTATGCAGGCGCAGCAGCGGCAGTAACGGCTTCGCTTTACGAAGGCTTTGGCCTGCCGGTGCTCGAAGCAATGGCATGTGGCGCGCCGGTAGCTTGCAGCGCCACATCGAGCCTGGGTGAGATTGCCGGAGATGCCGCCATGACCTTCGATCCTGAAAATGCCGAGATCATTGCCTGGGTGCTGCGCCGTTTGTTGAGCGATGTCGCCCTGAGCGAAGCGCTGCGCAGGAAGGGGTTTGTACGTGCTACCGAGTTTTCCTGGGAACGTGCAGCCAGAGAGACCTGGGCGGTGTATGACCGCTTGAGCCACAAACTTTAGGAAGCCCTTCAATACACAACAAGGATTCCACCATGTCCGATACGACCATCCGCGAGCTTCACGGCGATGAGATGCTGGAGATCATGTATAGGATGGACGCCTATTCCTTTCACCCATCGCCGCCTCTCATGGATAGGACGGAATGGCAGGAGCGGGCCAGGGCTCGCAAAGAGGTCACTTGCATCGTCCTGTTCGAGGACGGCGATCCGGTTGCTATGGCAGCCGCCTCGGCCATGACCCAGCACGTGCGTAGCGCGACCTTCGGCATGGGAGGTGTCTGGAACGTGATGACCCATCCGGCGGCGCGCCGTAAGGGTTATTCCAGGCAGGTGATGGGGCAGCTCATGGAGGCAATCCGGCAGGGCGGGCAGCCGTTCTCTTGCCTCTACCCCTTCCGCGAATCGTTCTACGAACGGTTGGGATATGTCTCATTCCCCCAACCACACAGGGCGATTATCTCTCCGCTCTCCTTGCAGTCTCTGCTCGAAAAGGACCTGGGCGGTGTGGTCGAGCTGACCCTGATCGACGATGGTTTTGATATCTATCTGGATTACTTGAGCGTTCTCCGGCAGCGCATTCATGGCATGGCAGCCTTCGAGCATGATGACGTGGTGTCGCATGGAGGGCGCTTCTGGCTGGCCACTGCCAGGGTCGATGGCGAAGTGGTAGGCCAGATGCTCTACAACCTCAAAGGCGAGCGCCCGACCGAGTTCACCATGCGGGCTGTCCGCTTCTACTACCACACTGTCCAGGGTCGATACCTGCTGCTGGAGTGGATCGCTCGCCATGCCGATCAGGCAGAGCGGGCCGAGATATGGCTGCCACCATTCGAGCGGCCGGAGAGCTGGATGCCGGATATGCGTCTCAAAAAGGAGACCGACTGGTTCTACCCGATGGGCCGCGTCATCGACGTGGCAAACATTGGCGGGATGCAGACCGGGCCGGGCAGCTTCTCGGTTCACATCGATGATCCTCATTGTCCCTGGAATAACAATGTTTGGCGCTTTGAGACCGTCGATGGGTGTCTGCGGGTGAGCCGGGCTGACAAGGACGATGGCGCCCTGAGCATCCAGGCGCTAACCGCGTTGGTCTATGGCACACACGACCCTGATGACTTCGCCTTCCGGGGGTGGGGTGATCCGTCGGCAGAAGTGAAGGAAACGATGCGTTCCATGTTTTCGTCTATGGCGCCCTATTTGCACGAGTGGTTCTAGCCAATGCCAACAGTCGATGCCCTGATTGTGGGCCTCCACTCTCCCGATCCCGACGCGCGTCTGGCTGCCGCCTCTGGTTTGGGACAGTATGGCGCCTTGAACAGAGATGTCGTGGCGCTGCCGGATGCCGTCCCACATCTTATCGAGCTGCTGGCCGGCGACCCAACGCGCGAGGTCCGGCTGAATGCCACCTATGCGCTGGGCGCCATCGGGCAGCCGGAGGCTGTGCCGGCGCTGATAGATGTACTGCACCAATCGGGCAATGATCTGGTGATGCAGCTGGTGATCGTCAAAGCGCTGGGCAAGATAGGCGATCCGATGGCTACGGAGATACTGCTTGAGATGTCGCGAAAAAGCACGAGCCGGTGCATATGCGTTGCTGCGGCAAAGACGTTGGAGCGCATCGGTACACCACAGGCGTTGGCAGCCGCCAGACAAATCAGATCTGAACGGAGTGTTGAGTGTTGAAGAACACTTACCCCATCCTCGAATTCGACCCTGCGCATGAGGCGCTGATCGAGCCGAGCCGCCTGATCCAGCCCGTGGATGGTGCGCCGGAAGGCTGCGTTCTATGCTTCTTCCAGGAAGTGCTCGATAAGCTGCGGGAGAATGGGCACCTGACAGTGCTGTGGAATGGGCAGTCAGAGTTGGGGCTCCACCCGGTCTACGGCATCGAAGTGGATGGCCGCTGCCTGGCGGTAACGCACCCTGGCATTGGCGCGCCGTTGGCCGCGGCGCTGCTGGAGGAAACCATCGCCCGGGGCTGCCGGAAGTTCATCGCCTGTGGCGGCGCGGGCGTGCTACAGAGCGAAATCGCCCAGGGGCGTATCATCATCCCGATCTCGGCAGTGCGCGACGAGGGCACTTCTTATCACTATCTGCCGCCGGGGCGAGAGGTATCGGCCAGTCCTGAAGGCATCGCTGCTGTTGAGAAGGTGCTGCAAGCCCACGAGGTACCCTATGTAATCGGCAAAACCTGGACAACTGATGCCTTTTACCGCGAGACACCCGCCCGGATCACACATCGTAAAGCCGAAGGCTGTGTGGCAGTCGAGATGGAGGCGGCGGCGTTCTTTGCGGTAGCACGTTTCAGGGGCGTGACCTTCGCCCAGATACTCTATGGCGGCGATGACGTTGGCGGGGCCGAATGGGACTCGCGGGATTGGCACCTTAATGCTTCCGCGCGTGAAAAGCTGTTCTGGTTGGCAGTTGAAGCCTGCCGGTCTATTATCTGATTTATTGATTGTGTGATGGAGCGATTGGACAGCAGTGGGCATTAGGCAAACAGCTTGCATGCTGGCCATGGGCTGATTGCTGAACGCTTTGTCCCTGCCTATCCTTAGCCGCTTTCTCACCTTTTCTTGCACGAATGAGCCTTGAAAGCAAAAATTTCTAGGCTAGAAAAATAACTTTCTAGGCTAGAAAAATGAGTTTGTAGTCTAGAAAATGAAAGCTTCCCGGCTTCTTCGCCGGCTTGGAGCATAGGCTTTGCTCATTTGCCTACTTGCGTGCTCACAAATTCCCAAACCAAAAATGGGCTCAACGCGGAAAAGTGAGGAAATGTCATCCAAGTTTGGCAAGTGAGGTATGCTAAGGCAGAATTCCGTAGGTTGGGTGGCAGCGCGAGCAAGTCGATTTCTCAACTATTCTTCTCCTGCTCTACCGGCCGACCGCCACCCAACATGTCCACCAACCCCACTTTTTGTCGTTGAGCCCAAAAATGAAAATGCCCTGACTCACTAGTGTTTCGTGGCATAAGTAAGCCGTCAGTTATGGTTACCTGCGAAACACTTAAACAGTTGGGTATGAAGGGCATCTTTACTGCCGGATTATTTCTGCCCAATTTGCGTTGCACTTCTCGACTGGATACAGATTTCCGCCGCAAAATACTAGGCAATTGCAGGTGTGCACGTAAAGGTTGTCATTCCCGCTCTTGCGGGAATGACAAGGACTGTGTACTCGTAGCAAGTTTTGCGGTACTGCGAAAAAGCCTTGAGATATCTAGACAGTCATCGACCACCAAGAGCATCTGTTGCCCAATCCGGCTGTTGTTTTTACTGTGAACTGTAAACTGTAGACTGTGAACTACCTTTCACAGCCCGGCAACTTGAATGTAGACTGAGTCAAAAAAGGAAATTCCTATAGGATCAAGTTATTGTGTGATTGACGATTGAATGATTGACGATTGAAAAATGTCTCAAGCCATCTAGACGG